>JBGPQZ010000118.1:0-9076 GCA_041489335.1 Methylomirabilia bacterium | reverse complement strand
TCGACTCGGTCTTCCCCTTCATGTACATCTTCGTCGTCTTTGCCGCCGCCAACCTCTTGGAGCGCCGGGGGGGACTGGCATTCGGAATCGTCAGCGGCATCCTCTACGGCAGCCTGGTCGTGGTCGAGTGGACGCGGGTCATCCCGCCGGCCGAGTTCGCGGGGGGCCTGGCCCCCCTCCGGTCCGCGGCCTATGCCGTCTACCAGGTCCTGATCCACCTGGTCGCGTTCCTGGCGGTGGCCATCTTGAGCAGCCACCTCGCCACGCGCCTGCGCCAGGCGGGGCAGGAGCTGGAGCAGCGCGGCCTGGATCTCCGGAACCTCCAGACCCTCCAGCGGGTGATCCTGGCCAACATCAGTAGCGGCCTCATGACCCTGGATCTGTCCGGGCGCCTCGTCTCCTTCAACGAGGCTGCCGAGCGCATCACCGGCTACGAGTTCGCCGCGCTCCGGGATCGCTCCTGGCGCGAGACCCCGTTTGCCCTCTGCACGGTGCTCGCCGAGTTCTTCGCCAACCCGACCGCCTCGTTGAAGAACCGCGTGGTGGAGCTCACGCTCACACGGAGGGACGGCCAGCCGATCCCGGTGGGCGTGTCCTATTCCCCCCTGCGGGGATCCACGGGGAGGGCGGCGGGACTGATCGCCGTGTTCGAGGACCTCACGGAACGCAGGCGCGTCGAGGAGCAGTTGCGCCGGGCGGACCGGCTGGCGGCCCTGGGGCAGCTCGCCGCGAACATTGCCCACGAGGTTCGTAACCCCCTGGCGGCCATCAGCGGGGCGGTGGAGGTCCTGCGGGAGGACCTGACGCTCGCGGGAGCGGACCGCCAGCTCCTGGACATCATCCTGGGGGAGGCCCACCGGCTGAAACTCATCACCGGGCAGTTCCTGGACTTCGCCAAGCCCCCTTCCCTCCTCCAGCGACCCTGCGCGGTGCGGCCGCTCGTGGAGGAGACGCTCCACCTCCTGGAGCGGAGCGGCGAGCGGAACCCCGCGACCACCTGGAGCGTGACGGAGGAGCCTCCCGACCTGTTCGTCTCTGCGGACGCGGACCAGTTGCGCCAGGTCGTTTGGAATCTCTGCCTCAACGCCAGCCAGTCCATGTCCGGGGGGGGGCACTTGACCGTCACCCTGCGCTGTGCCCCGCCGCATGGGCACCTCGACAATCAGTCATCCGGCCAAGGGGGCCCGGCAGATGGGCCTTCCAATCCCGTGCCGGTCACGCATCGGCCGGCCGACGAATCGGCCGAATGGGTTGAGATCGCCTTCCGAGACGCGGGCCAAGGCATCGCGCCGCAGGAGCTCGCGCGCGTCTTCGAGCCGTTCTTCACGACCCGACCGGGGGGGACGGGTCTGGGGCTGGCCATCGCCCGGAAAATCCTCGAGAGCATGGGTGGACACGTCGGCGTAGAAAGTCAGCAGGGACGGGGAAGCATCTTCCGGGTGTGGCTCCGCCGGAGCGGGCCGGCGGCCTTCGTTCCCGTCAATCGAACAGTCTGAACATGCGGCCGCGCGGCGGCGGCGCGGGTGAGGTGGATTGGTGAGCCGCATCTTGGTCGTGGACGATGAGAGCGGGATGCGCGAACTCCTCCGGATCCTCCTGGAGAAGGAGGGGCACGAGGTCCTGACGGCCGCGGATGGCGCGGCGGGCCTGCAGCTGGCAACCAGTCGGAAGCCCTCCCTGATCATCTCCGACATCCGGATGCCCAAGCTGGATGGCGTGGGTCTCCTCGCCGGGCTACGCGAGCAGGGCCTCGAGGTCCCCGTGATTCTCCTGACCGCCTACGCCTCCCGCGAGTCGGCCATCCAGGCCATGAAACTGGGGGCCTTCGACTACATCACCAAGCCGTTCAAGCTGGAGGAGATCAAGCTGGTCATCCACCGGGCCTTTGCCGAAGCCGAGCGGCGCCAGCGCCCGGAGGTCGCCGCCCCCGGGCCGGCGGAGGAGCCCGCGCTGCTCGGCATCGTGGGGCGCAGCCCGAAAATGCTCGAGCTGTACAGGCTCATCGGCCGGGTCGCCGCCGTGGGCTCCTCGGTGCTCATCACGGGTGAGAGCGGAACGGGCAAGGAACTGGTGGCTCGGACCATCCACTACAACTCACCCCGCGCCCAGCAGCCCTTCGTGGCCATCAACTGCGGAGCCATCCCCGAGGAGCTCCTGGAGAGCGAGCTGTTCGGCCATGTGAAAGGCTCCTTCACGGGTGCCATCGCCCACAAGGCAGGCCTGGTCGAGGTCGCCCGGGGCGGGACGGTCTTTCTCGACGAGGTGGCCGAGATGAGCCCGGGCCTGCAGGTCAAGCTCCTGCGCTTTCTCCAAGACCATATCTTCCGCCGGGTCGGCGGCACGGAAGACATCGAGGCGGACGTCCGCATCATGGCCGCCACGAACAAGGATCTGGCGGAGCTGATCCGCGAGGGGACCTTTCGCGAGGACCTGTTCTACCGGCTGAACGTCATCCCCGTGGAGCTGCCCCCGCTCCGCGAGCGCTGGGAGGACATCCCGCTCCTGGCGCGGAACTTCCTCGATCTCTTCGCGACGAAGGCCGGGCGGGCGCCCATGGGGATCACCCCCGAGGCCATGGAGATCCTGATGGCGCACTCCTGGCCGGGGAACATCCGCGAGCTCGAGAACGTGATGGAGCGCGCAGTGGCCCTTGCGGCCACCGACGACGTTCGTCCCGACAACCTTCCGCCGACCCTGCTGCAGCCAGCCATCTCGCCTCTCACCCGCCAATGGGAGGTCCCGCCTGAAGGGCTCAATCTGGAGCAGGTCATCGCCGAGGTCGAGCAGGCCCTCCTCAAAGATGCGCTGCAGAAGGCGGATGGCGTGCAGACCCGCGCGGCGCAGCTCCTGGGAATCAACTTCCGCTCCTTCCGGTATCGGGCCAGAAAGTACGGTCTCGACCGGCACGGCTACGACCGGGACCATGGCACCAACTAGTCACCGGTCCCTCCACCTGGCTGTCCTTATCCTGGCCGGCACATTGATCGGCCTTCCGTGGGCCGCCGGCGGTCGATCATCCCTCGGACAGGCCGGCCTGATCCTGCTGCTCACGCTGGCGGGGGCGGCCAGCCTGCTCCTTGGGGGATCTGCCTCCCCATCGCCGCCCTCCGCGGTTCTCCTGCTCGCGGGAATTGCCGTGAGTGCTTCGGCGGTTCACACCGTCTATCCCGATCGGACAGTCCGGACTCTGCTCCTCCTCCTCGTTTATTTCCTGGCGAGTGTGATTGCGGCGCGCGCCGCACGCACCGACAGCCGGATGGAACGCGTCCTCCTCGGCGCGCTCTTGGCCTCGGGCCTGCTGGTGGTCTCGATCGGTCTGGTGTGGCGTTGGCAGGGGAACGACGGCGGGCTGTACGCCAACCTGCTGATTGGTCCGTTCGGGTATCCAAACGCGATGGGAGGCTTCCTTCTGCTCGTCGGAGGAGCAGCCCTGGGGACACTCCCACGGGACCGAACTCAATGGGAGCGCGCCGCAGCCCTGCTCGGCTGCGCCCTGGTCTTTGTCGGCTTGTACCTTACGCGCTCTCGGGGTGCCGCGATCGCCGCGATCGCCGGTCTCGTGGTTTGGGCCGGACTCCAGCGCACGCTCTGGTGGCCACGCCGTCATCTCTGGGCGGGTGCGGCCGCGATCAGCCTCCTCTCGGGACTCTATCTGACGTCCAACCGCTTGGCGGGCCTGCTTCCTCTCCTGTGGCCCGGCGCGGGCGAGATAGGCGATACCTCAGTCCTCTGGCGCGTATCCATTCTGCGGTGGACCTGGGACATGATACGAGATCACCCGTGGATGGGAGTTGGGCCAGGGGCGTTTCCGGTGGCCCTGATTCATTATCAACGGATCCCATATGTGGGCGGGGAGAATCCGCATAACCTCTACCTGGAGATTGCGGCGGAATACGGCCTCCCTGCCGCGATCTTGACGATTCTTGCCCTGGGAGTCTTCCTGGTCCGCACTGGGACGGCCGTCCGCCGCCTTCCCGCGCGCCACCCCGAACGAGCCCGCCTGGCATTCCTGCTGGCGAGCCTGGTTGCATTCTTCGTGCACAGTGCGGTAGATCTGGACTGGAGCTTTCCCGCCATTGCTCTCGCCGCCGCGGCCCTGCTTGGCTTGAGCGCCAAGGGGTTTGGACTTCCTCGCATCCCGACGCGTCCCTTCCGACTCTGGCGCCTCGCCGTCTTGTTTCTTCTGGTGACCGCTGCCGGCCTTGCCCTCACCCGTCACTACGCGGCCACGCTCGTGGCATGGGGGCAGGGTGACTTGGATGTGGGGAATCTCGCTGGAGCCCGACAGAGCTTCTCACGCGCACACCGCCTCAATCCGCTCAATTTTTCGGCGCATCACGGCTTGGCGTGGACACGGTTTCGGGCCGGGGACTTTGAGGGAGCGATCGAAACCGCCCGGCAGGCGGCCCGGATCGCCCCCCTGGATCCCAGTACCCACGCGTTGATCGGGGATCTCGCCTCGGCCGCCGAACGCTGGGACCTGGCCGAAGCGTCTTTTCGAAAGGCCATAGAGCTGGCGCCGTCGGCCCACCTGCGCTTCTACGCCGGCCTGCTGGACGCCGCAGTCCATGGCCGGAGAGTGCACGAAGCCGTCCTGGCATATGAGCAGACGGTCTCTCGCTTCACTCCCGAGCGCGTCCTAGCGAACGAATCCCGGTGCCTGGCCCCAGGGGATCGGTACCTCCTGGCCCGGATGTACCGCATCGCTTCCCGCCTCTACGCGGAGACCGGAGATTGGTCCCGAGAACAGACGACGCGTGAACCGGCACGACGTCTCGGACAGCCGGACCCTCGCGGCATCTGTGCGGATGGAACTCTCCCCGGCCACACCTCGCCCGAAGCGGCGGTGATCCGCTTCTGGCAGGCGTGGACGGAAGGCGGGTGGTTCTTAGCGGAGCAGTCCCTGGTTCCCGAACGGCGCCCCTCAAGGGCAGGGTCTGCTGCCGTCGGTTCCGAGCGACCTTCTCTGCCCCTCCGCGGGCGCGTCGCCTGGATCGCCGCCCTGAGGGGGAACGAACGTCAGGCGACACTCGTGTACGAACTGGAACTGGAGGAAGGCCGCGGCCGGACGAATCGGTGTGCCCAGACGCTGACATCTTTCAGGGGAGATGGCTGGTTCCTCCAGGAGACCCCCTCCGTTGCCCCGAGCCCGTGCCGCCCCTAAGAAGTGACACAAAGTGTCATCGGGGGAAAGTAATTCTCAGTCAACTCACCGGCAACAGAGGGATTCGTTGATGAATGCCGGGGAGCAAGGATCGGTGGAATAACTCTAACTCTTTGATTCTAGAATTATAAAATCCCGACTTAAAACAATACCGATAGCCGACCCGCCATGGCACGCCACCTGCATGTCTACTATGACCGTGAGGTTTCTCATTCGGAATCTGGTCGGCGGATTCCCATTTCACCAAAACCGGAAGGAGGATCGATCATGCTAAAGTTGATGCGACGGAAGGCAAAGGGCTTCACCCTGATCGAACTGCTGATCGTCGTGGCGATCATCGGCATCCTGGCCGCCATCGCCATCCCGAACCTGATGAGCGCTCAGCGGAAGTCGAAGTACTCCCGCGCCGCCGCAGATACGAAGACGGCGACCACCCAGATGATCGTGTATGCCAACGACAAGAACGAGTACCCGGTAACCCTGCAGGTCCTGCGCAACTCCGGGTATGCCGCCGTGTCGGATCTTGATCCGTGGGGCGTCAACGGCTATAAAGTGTCCGTCGACGGTAGCGCGCCCGTGGCCGCAACTCCCCCGACCCAGACGAACAATGTGTTTGTGTGCAGCGAGGGCTCGCAAGCCGCCGCCGGTGCGACTGTGTGCTTCACCGACGGGATGAAGGGAACAACAGCCTCTAGCGGTGGGACCGTGGGGTACTCCTCGGTCTATGGCAGCTGGACTTCCAGCTAGGCTAGCAGGGAAGGCTGATCGCGGGAAAGGGCAGGTGGGTGGCAAACCAACCATCTGCCCTTTCGTTTGGCTAGGACGTTCAGCCAGTGCAGCATCGGCGTGGGATGATCCTGCTCTCTCTGTGCCGGGCAGTTGAGTTCTCCATGTGCTCAGAGGCCCCATTCGCGATCGTGAGGCGGGCGGAACCATGGCACAGGATATCGATCGGCAGGCCAGGCACGGAAATGGTCGCGGCTTTACCCTCATCGAGCTGCTGATCGTCGTAGCGGTAATCGGGATCCTGGCCGCCATCGCCATCCCGAATTTGCTGGAGGCCCAGCGGCGGTCGCGGTACTCGAGGGCGGCTTCGGACACCAAGACGGCCACAAGCCAGGCCGTCATCTACGCGGGCGACAAAGGCAGGTACCCGGCGAGCCTTGTCGCTCTCCGTAATGAGGGATACGCCACCGTGGGCAATCCCGATCCGTGGTCTCAGGACTACGTCCTCTCCCCCCTGCTCAATGGATTAACCGTGCCCGCGGTCTCCGATGACCTGTACATCTTCAGCAAGGGGGCCGGCAAGGCAGGGTCTTACCCCGATCCGTTCACCAGCGATACCGGCCCCGGGGGTTCCGTCGGTTTCTCCTCGGTCTATGGCAGTTGGACCGGACGCTGACCGATCCGCGTGCTGTCCAAAACGCCCAGCCGCTGGGACCCACAACTCACCCTGACCGTTCGTGCTCGCAGAATCCTGGCGGGCCCTTGCGCTCTCAATCTCGTTGGGTTCCCTTCGGCATTTCGCGGGACGTCGCACGCGTGCTGGCCGTGATGATCGGCCCTGGCACTGGCGTTCTCGCCACGCAGGAAAGAAAGACGTTGACTGGGCGGCCGAATTTTTCGATGATTGAACCCGAATTTTTCACCGCAGAGATCGCAAAGACCGCAAAGAGAGCCAGGTCCCCAAGATCGAGCCTCGGACGGAAGGCCGGAAATATCTGGTCAGCTTGGGGAAGGTAATCCGGGAACGTCCTGAGATCGACAGGGTTCTCTTTGCGTGCTTTGCGGTCAACTGCAACGTTCGGGTTGAAAAGATGTCCACGATGTCCGCACCATCCGAGCATGCGATTTGGACGGCCTCGCTGGGGAAGGCCTATCGCGTCGGCTTCTGGAGGCGTCGCGTGGATGCCCTGCGCGACCTCACCCTCCAGGTCCGGGCCGGCGAGGTCTTCGGATACCTGGGACCCAATGGGGCCGGGAAGTCCACCACGATCAAGCTGCTCCTCGGGTTGGTGCAGCCGACTGCCGGCGAGGCGTATGTATTGGGCCGCCCGGCGGGCGATGCTTCCGCCAGACGTCACATCGGCTTCCTGCCCGAGAACCCCTCGTTCTACGAGTACCTCACGGGCCAGGAATTCCTGACCTATTGCGGCCGACTGCTCGGAATCGCTCGTCCGAGGCTCCGGGAGCAGATCCGGGATCTCCTTCGGGAGGTCGGGTTGGAGCGTGCCGCCCACCAGCAGATCCGGAAGTACTCGAAGGGCATGGTGCAGCGCTTAGGACTTGCTCAGGCGCTGCTGGGAGACCCGAAGCTCCTGATCCTGGACGAACCGATGTCCGGCCTCGACCCCATCGGCCGCAAGGAAGTCCGGGATCTCATCCTCCGGCAGAAGGCGGCCGGACGGACGGTCTTCTTCAGCACGCACATCCTGCCGGACGTCGAAATGATCTGCGACTGCGTGGGCATCCTGGTGGACGGACGGCTCGTCAGGACAGGATCCGTGAACGACCTGCTTGGTGGGGACCTGGAATCGATCGAGGTGACCGCCGTCGCCGTGCCAGAGCCCGTGACTCACGAGGTCGAGGGGCTGACCCTCCAGCCGGGCCTCCGCCAGGGTGACCGGGTGACCTTCCGGTTGCAGGGGGAGGCGGAACTCCGGAAGGTCCTGCCGGTCCTGGTGCAGGCGGGGAGTCGGGTGCTCTCCGTCGTGCCGCAGCGGCGCAGCCTCGAGGAGATCTTCCTGGCGGCCAGCCGGGAGGCGAAACAGTGAGCCGGGTCCTGACGATTGCCCGGATGGCCTTCACCGAATCCATCCGGGACAAGATCCTGTACAGCATCCTGGTCTTTGCCCTCGCGATGATCGGGAGCTCCGCGATCCTGGTCACGTTGAGCGTGGGGGGCGAGGGCCGGATCGTGAAAGACCTGGGACTCGCCTGCATCACGCTGTTCGGCGTCTTCTTCTCGGTCTTCATCGGAATCAGCGCGGTCTCCCGGGAGGTCGAACGGCGCACCATCTTCACCCTGCTGTCCAAGCCCGTGCGACGGGCCGAGTTCTTGGTGGGGAAGTTCCTGGGCCTCGGGTTGACGCTGCTGGTGAACGTCTCGGTGATGACGGCAGGCCTCATCGCTCTCGCCTGGGCGCTCGAAGGCCGCTGGACGCCGCGTATCGCGCTGGCGGTCGGGTTCACATGTCTGGAGCTCCTGATCCTGATCGCATTCGCCATCCTCTTCTCGACCTTCTCCACCCCCACGCTGAGCGCGATCTACACCCTGATGGTCTTCGTGATCGGGCGTCTGAGCGCCGATCTGATGCAGTTCGCCGCACAGTTCGGCGGCTCGTCGCTCAAGGCGACGATCACCGTTCTCTACTATCTGCTCCCGAATCTGTCCCGCTTCAATCTGAGCACCCTCGTGGTCACCGACTCGCCTCTGCCCTGGGGCACGCTCGCGCTGACCGCGATGTACGGGGTGCTCTACGCGGGCGCCGTCCTGGCCCTGGCCATCGCCGGGTTCCAGCGGCGCGACTTCCGATGAGCCGAGGCGGATGCCTCCCGGGATGGCCTGGGGCGGGCCGCTCCCCTGCACGTTGGACCCAGGCAGCAGCACTCGCCGTTGCCTGCTGTGCGCTGGCGGTCGCGTTCCTGACGGGACGGCAGATCGACGCCCGCGCCACCCAGACCACCGAATCGGTCGAGCCGATCTTCTTCCCTCGAGTCGAGATCCTTCGCCCCGCCCTCCTCGGCTTCGATACGCTGGCAGCCGATCTCACGTGGATTCGGACCGTGCAGTATTTCGGCGGCCGAGTGGAGCGTCGGGAGAATTTCCCGCAGCTCTACCAATTGGTGGACATGACCACCTCCCTGGACCGGGACTTTGTCGACGCCTACGTCCTCGGCGGGCTGTTCCTG
>JBGPQZ010000117.1:0-9134 GCA_041489335.1 Methylomirabilia bacterium | reverse complement strand
GTGCATGGGCTTCCCCCCGCGCCCGGCCAGGACGGGGACGTCACGACGCCGCGCGACATGGCCCGCCTCGGCCAGGAGCTGCTGAAGTTCCCGGACGTCCTGCGCTGGACGGGGACCATCGAGGCTCCATTCCGGGGCGGGGCCTTCATCCTGCGGAACAGCAACAAGCTGGTGGGCAGCGTCGCCGGCGTGGACGGCCTCAAGACGGGCCACTTCCGCGAGGCGGGGTACAACGTGGCGGCCACGGCCAAGCGCGGGAGCCTCCGCCTCATCGCGGTGGTGATGGGGGCGCCCACGAACCAGGCGCGGTTCGCCGAGGCCACGCGGCTCCTGGGGGAGGGGTTCGCGACCTACGTGGAGGTGCCCGTGGCGAAGGCCGGCGCGCCGGTGGGCGGCGAGATCCGGATCGCCCGCTCCCGGATCCCCTTCAAGCCCGTCGCCGCCGGCGACCTCACGGTGCACGTCAGGCACGAGGCGCGCGAGCAGGTCAAGACCAGCCTCGAGATGCAGTCCGGCCTCCGGGCGCCTCTGAAGGGCGGGCAGCCGGTGGGCGCCCTGGTCGTTCGGCTGGGGGAGCGCGAGATCGCGCGCACCGCGGCGGTGACCCCGTTCGAGATCAAGCGCTGGCCCCTCTGGTGGCTCACGCCGTGGAAGTAGGGACGAGAGGGGAAGGATAACCCGTGACCGCGGCGAGCTTCGTCTGGAAGAACATCGCGAGGAACCGGCGCCGGACGCTGCTCACCGTCCTCTCCATCGGCCTGTCCCTCTTCCTCCTCGCCACACTGATGACGGTCCTCACGGAGCTCAGGCGCGAGTCGCCGGAGGGAGACCAGCACCTCCGCCTGGTGGTGCGGCGCGCCAGCTCGCTGGGCGATCCGCTGCCCGAGGCGTATCTGGATAAGCTCCGGCGGGTGCCCGGGGTCCGGCTGGTCCACACCCTCAGCTGGTTCGGCGGGATCTACGTGGACGAACGCACCTTCTTCGCCAACTTCGCCTGCGACCCCGAGACGCTCTTCCCCATGTGGAACGAGAACCACATCCCGCCCGAGCAGCTCGCCGCGTTCAAGAAGGAGCGCACCGCGGCCGTGGCGGGCCGGAAACTGGCCGAGCGCTTCAAGTGGCGGCTGGGGGACACGATCACGCTCAAGGGGACCATCTACCCGCTGGACCTGGATTTCACGCTGCGCGGCATCTACACCGGGCTGGACGAGACGGCCTTCTTCTTCCACCACGCGTACCTGGAGGAGGCGCTGGAGCGGCCCGGGAAGGTCGGGACCTTCTGGCTGAAGGCCGCGACCGCGGCCGATGTCCCCCGCATCGCGGAGCGGGTGGACGCCATGTTCAAGAACAGCGACGCCGAGACCAAGACCGAGACCGAGCGGGCCTTCCAGCTCGGCTTCGTCGCCATGCTCGGCAACATCAAGACGCTCATCGCCAGCATCAGCAGCGTGGTGGTGTTCACCATCCTGCTGGTCACGGCCAACACCATGGCCATGGCCATCCGCGAGCGGGCGCGCGAGATCGCCGTCCTGAAGACCCTCGGGTTCGGCCGCGGCCGGATCCTCGGCCTCCTCATGGGCGAGTCGGCGGTCATCGCGCTGGCGGGCGGGATCCTGGGGACCGGCGGCGCGCGCCTCTTCTACTCGATGGTGGACGTGTGGAAGCACACCAAGGGCTTCTTTCCCATCTTCATCGTGGAGCCTTCGACCATCCTGCTGGGGCTGGGCCTCGCGCTCGCGATCGGCCTGGCCAGCGCCGCGCTGCCCGCCTATCGGGTGAGCCAGCAGACCATCGCCCAGGCGCTCCGGCGGACGGGGTGATCGGCCATGGCCGTTCCGCTCGCGTATAACTTCCGGAACCTCAGGGTGCGCGCCTTCAGCACGGTCATGACCGTCCTCAGCGTGGGGCTGGTGGTGGCGGTCTTCATCGGCGTGATGGCGCTGGCGCGCGGGCTGGAGGAGGCCCTGGTGACCACGGGGGAGCCGCTGAACGTCGTGGTCCTGCGCCAGGGGTCCCAGGTGGAGACGAGCAGCGCGGTGCGGCGGGAAGCCCTGCAGGTCATCCAGTACCTGCCGGGAGTCGCCACCGACGCGGCGGGGACGCCCCTCACCTCGCCCGAGATGATCGTCCTGCTGAATCTCCCCAAGCGGGCGGACGGGCAGGGGGCCAACGTCCTGGTCCGCGGGCTGCGGGCCAAGGGGCTCGCGCTGCGCCCGCAGGTCCGGCTGGTGCAGTGGCGGCCGTTCCGGCAGGGGTTGCGCGAGGTGATCGTAGGGCGCCCCGTGGCGGAGCGATTCCAGAACGCCGGTCTGGGGGGGACGCTGCGCTTCGGCCGGAGCCAGTGGAAGGTGGTGGGGGTGTTCGAGGCGGGGCGGACGGCCTTCGGCTCGGAGGTCTGGACGGACGCCGGCGAGTTGGCGGACGACTTCGACCGGGCCGACTACTCGTCGGTCCTGCTCCGCGCCGAGAACACGGCGGTCCTGCGGGCCATCGTGCAGCGGATCGAGAGCGACCAGCGGCTCCACCTGAAGGCACAGGCCGAGCCGGAGTACTACGCGGAGCAGACGAAGACGGCGGGCCCGATCAAGATCCTGGGGAGCTTCATGGCGGTCCTCATGGCCATCGGGGCGAGCTTCGCCGTGATGAACACCATGTACGCCGCGGTGGCGCGCAGGAGCCGCGAGATCGGCGTCCTCAGGGTGCTGGGCTTCCGGCCCGGGAGCATCCTGCTCTCGTTCCTCGTCGAATCGGTGCTCCTCGCCCTGCTGGGCGGCCTCGTGGGGTGCCTGCTGGCCCTGCCGATCCACGGACTCACGACGGGCACGATGAACTTCCGGACGTTCAGCGAGATCGCATTTGCCTTCCGCATCACGCCCGATCTACTCTTGCGTGGCCTCGGCTTCTCCCTGGTGATGGGGGCGCTGGGCGGGTTCCTGCCGGCCCGGGTGGCCTCGCGCCAGCCGATGGTCGAGACGCTGCGCGAGGAGTGACGGGACAGGGACAGGGAGAGGGACGGCGATGGTCGAGACACCAAACACGCCGGACGAGATGCATGATGCCCTGCGGACGCTCAGGATCGAGCCGGAGCGGAGGCGGCGGGGGCGTCGCCGCGCCGCCTGGCTCAAGTACGCCGCGCTCGGGCTCGCCGGGCTCGCCGCGGGCGGGTACTTCTACTCCCGGATCGGACTGAACCCGGTCGAGGTCGAAGTCGCCACGACGAAACGGCTGGACCCCGGGGCCCCCACGCCGGTGCTCACGGCGGGGGGCTACATCATTCCGCACCGCAAGGTCGAGCTGGCCCCGAAGATCACGGGCCGGGTCGAGTGGATCGGCGTGGAGAAGGGGGACACGGTGATGGCGGGGCAGATCCTGCTGCGGATCGAGCAGCGGGAGTTCCGGGTGGCCGTGGAGCGAGCCGAGGCGGCGCTGGCCGCGGTGCGGGCGCGCCTCGCGGAGTTGGAGGCGGGCTCTCGCCCCGAGGAGATCGAGCGGGCCGAGGCGGCCGTCGAGGAGGCCCGGTCGAACGTCGCCAACGCCGTGATCGAGTTCGAGCGGTTCGAGCGGCTGCACGCCGACGGGGCGGTCGCGCGGCAAGCGCTGGACGCCGCCAGGAACCGGCACGAGGTGGCGCTGGCCCAGCAGGCCATCGCCGAGAAGACGTACCAACTCTCGCGTCTCGGGCCGCGCCAGGAGCAGATCGACCAGGCCCGCGCCCAGGTGCGCGAGGCCGAGGCCGCCCTCAAGGCGGCGCAGGTGGACCTGGACAGCACGTTCATCCGGGCGCCGATCGGCGGGACGATCCTGGAGCGGCTGGTGGAGCCCGGCGAGATCGTGACCATCTCGTTCATCGGCGGCCGTGGGGCGAAGTCGGCGGTCCTGTCCCTGGCCAACCTCCAGATGCTGGACGTGGAGGTGGACGTCAGTCAGAACGAGATCGGCAAGGTGCGGCTCAACCAGCCGGCCAGCATCGTCGCCGACGCGTTCCCGGACCGGACCTACCGGGGGCAGGTGACCGAGATGGCGCCCGAGGCCAACCGACAGAAGGCCACGCTGCAGGTCAAGGTCCGCATCGCGGATCCGGACGGCGTCATCCGCCCCGAGATGAACGCGAAGGTCACATTCCTCGAGCTGCCGTCGGGGAAGGGCGGGCCGGCCAAGGTCTTCGCGCCGAAGGAGGCGATCTTCACCCGCGAGGGGCAGAGCTTCGTGTATGTCCTGAATCAGGGCAAGGCGACGGCTCGGGCGGTGAAGGTCGGCGCCGAGGCGGACGGCAGGGTCGAGGTGCCGGAAGGGCTCGCGGGGGACGAATCCGTCGTGGTCCGCGGGGTGGAGGTCCTCCAGGACGGCCAGCGGGTGCGGGTGAAGAAGTAAGATGGGATCGCAGCCGATCGTCCGGGTGGAGCATCTCTCGAAGGTCTTCCATCGCGATTCCGCCGAGGTGGTGGCGCTGGAGGACGCCAGCCTCACGGTGGAGGAGGGGGGGTTCGTCGCCCTGATGGGCCCCTCGGGCTCCGGCAAGACCACCCTGCTCAACATCATCGCGGGCATCGACCAGCCCAGCAGCGGCCACGTGTACGTGGGCGACACGGACATCGCCGAGTTGGATGAAGATGAGCTGGCCGAGTGGCGGAACCAGCACATCGGCTTCATCTTCCAGACTTACAACCTGATCCCGGTTCTCACCGCGCGCGAGAACGTGGAATTGCCGCTGCTCCTCACGGACCTCACGCGCGTGGAGCGGCGCGCGCACGCGGAGACGGCGCTCCGGCTGGTGGGCCTGGACGATCGCATGGATCACCGACCCCGTCAGCTCTCGGGCGGCCAGGAGCAGCGGGTGGCCATCGCCCGCGCTCTCGTGACCGATCCTGTCCTCTTGCTGGCGGACGAGCCCACCGGCGACCTGGACGCCAAGTCCGCGCACGAGGTCCTGGGCATCCTGAGCCGGTTGAACCACGAGTTCGGCAAGACCATCATCATGGTGACGCACGATCCCAAGGCGGCCGCCGTCGCCACCCTCATCCGCCATCTCGACAAGGGCCTCCTCCTACTGCTCTGAAGTTCTGCCTCCTTTGGCTGCCGATCGAAAAAGTCACTTCGGTCCATTTGGAGCAACGCTCCCGGCCGTGGCAGTGGTGGGATGCGCGGTGCCTTGGAGCCAGAGGCCGAGGCGGATGAGGGACGTGCCGAGCCGCACGCGGAGAGCTGCATGGCGCGGCAACGGCCGCGGCTGGCGGAACCAGCCCCAGCGCTCCAACTGCTGATCCAACTGCTGCTGTTCGCGAAACATCTGCCGGAGCAGATACTCATGGAGATAGTGTGTCATGGCCGCCTCCCGGCGCCCGTTCGCAGGCGCGAGTCGTCGAGTAGGTTGATTTCGACACCAGGGTATGCGGGGCAGATCGGCCTCGGAGGTGGCCACCCACCGGTGAGCAATCTCGACGGATCGCAGGCGCCATGTGATCGGACATGACTCCCTCCTTTCGCGAAGTTGGTGCGTGCAAAAATAAAAAGCCCTGAGGCGGGATGCCTCAGGGCTTGGTAGTGATCGAACGCGTGTCCGAGACCGACTACACCCCTCCCGCCTCCCGCCTCTCCGGCTGGCCTCGCCCGACGATCCCTCGTCGGCCCACGCGCGCTCGGGAAAGATTCGTCAGTCTGCTCATCGAACCATGCTCCTCGGTACGACGCATGATACCCGAGGCTCTTCAAAGGTCAAGCGCAAACACGCCCAGTATAAGGGACGTATAAGGGACGTTGCGTTAAAAGTAAAAAGTTTGCTATTCTTAATCCATGCCTAGAGGTCCTCGGTTGGACGCCCCCGGGGCACTCCATCACGTGATGGCTCGGGGAATCGAAGGGTGCCGCATCTTCAGGGAAGCAGCGGATTACGACGACTTCCTCGACCGCGTGACAACCCTCGCCATCGCAGGTGCCTGGGTCGTCTATGCCTGGGCGCTTCTCCCGAACCACTTTCACATACTGGTTCGCACGGGGACCCGCCCCCTTGCGCGCTCCATGCGGAGTCTCCTCACGGGCTACGCGGTAGTACTCAATCGCCGCCACAAGCGACGCGGCCACCTGTTTCAGAACCGCTATAAGTCGATCGTGGTCGAAGAGGAGCCGTATTTCCTCGAGTTGGTCCGCTACCTCCACTTGAATCCGCTCCGAGCCGGCATTGTGAAGGATCTCCCCGCACTGGACCGATACCCTTACACCGGGCACGCGGCGATCCTCGGTAACGTCCCCCGCGCCTGGCAGAATGTGGCCGCCGTGCTGGGTCAGTTTGCTGTCCGGCCAGTGTCGGCCCGCCGCCACTATCGCGAGTTTGTGCAGGCCGGAATCACCCAGGGCCGCCGGCCGGAACTTCAGGGGGGCGGCCTGGTCCGGAGTGCCGGAGGGTGGGAAGCAGTCGCGGCTCTCCGTCGCGGTCGCGAAGCCTACACGGCAGACGAACGGGTGCTGGGTACCGGAGCCTTCGTCGAGGACTTACTCCGGGAAGCCGAACGCCAAGCCGCCGGGCGCGCAGCCGGACGGCGGCGACGCCTCGATCTCGACAGCCTCGTCCAACAGATCGGGGCCGCGCTCCAGGTGCGCCCGGCCGCCATCCTGGGGCCGAGTCAGGCGCGGGATGCTGCCCAGGCCCGTCAAATCCTCGCCCACGTCTGGGTCGAGCATCTGGGAATGCAGGCCAGCGAATTGGCCCGAGCGCTGGGGCGAACCCGCAGTAACGTGGTATGGGCGGCCAAGCGGGGCGCATTGCAAGCGCAGCGATGGCAGGAGCAGATCGCAGATTGGTGCAGATGAAATATTTCACTTTTAACGCTACGTCCCTCTTACGTCCCTCTTACGTTCCCATGGATGCGGCGCATGCGGCGGAGAATGTGCTGCTCCAGGCGGTGGCGCTGGGCCCGGGCGCGGTGCCGGTCGGGGCCTTCGACGACGAGGCGGTGAGGACGGTCCTCGGCCTGCCCGCCGATGAGGTGCCGCTGTACCTGATCCCGGTCGGGAAGCCGCGGGGATGAGGGGTGAGTCGGTGGTCCGTGGTGCGTGGAGGGCGTGTATCAAGCTATGGAACAGCGGTGTGTGCGAACGGCGCTGCTGCAGTGGACGGAGGCGGGAGGCCGGATAGGGTGCCTCACGTGTGAGCGGCACTGCCGGCCCGCGGACGGGGTCACGGGCTGGTGCCAGACGCGCCGGAACATCGGCGGAACGCTCTACACGGTCACCTACGGCGCTATCTCCTCCCTCTCGGACAATCCGATCGAGAAGAAGCCGTTCTATCACTTCCATCCCGGCACGCGCGCCCTCACGGCGGGGAGCTGGGGCTGCAACTTCGGCTGCCCCTGGTGTCAGAACTGGGAGATCAGCAAGAGTCCGATCCCGACCGAGGGCGGCTTCACGTCGCCGCAGGCCTTCGTGGATGAGGCCGCGCGGACGGGCTGCCGCGGGACATCCATCAGCTTCAACGAGCCGACGCTCCTGCTGGAATGGTCCCTGGAGGTCTTTCGTCTCGCCCGCGCCCGCGGCCTCTACAACACGTTCGTCACAAACGGGTACATGACGCCCGCGGCCCTGGCGCTCCTCGTCGAGGCGGGTCTGGACGCGATGAACGTGGACGTCAAGGGCGGCCTGGCCGCCGTGCGCCGGCAGTGCCGGGGGATTGACGTGCGGAAGGTCTGGCGGAACTGCCGAGCGGCCCGCGAGGCCGGGGTTCACGTGGAACTGACCACCCTGGTGATCCCGGGCGTCAACGACGACGCGAAGACGATCGAGGGAATCGCGCGACGGATCGCGACCGACCTCGACCCCGATGTGCCCTGGCATCTGACCGCCTATTTCCCCGCCTATCGGTTCGACGCACCGCCAACCCCACCCGCCGCCCTGGAACGGGCCCGTGGCATCGGGCAGGCCGCCGGCCTCCGATTCGTCTATCTGGGCAACGTGCCGGGCCACCCTTCAGCCAACACCATGTGTCCGCAATGTGGTATGCTCCTGATCAGGCGTCAAGGCCTGCTGATGGCTGAGAACCGGCTGCAGGACGGGCGTTGCCCGGGGTGTGGGCTCCGCATCCCCGGAGTGTGGAAATGACGGCGGAGGGACGATTGGCGATTGGCGATTGGCGATTGGCGATTGGCGATTGCGAATTGAGGGGCGGGAGCGAGAGGCCGGAGGAGCGGGGGAGCTGGGATGCGAGGAATGAGAGCCTGGATTCTGGTGGGAGGCGACCTGCTCCTGCTGCTGGTGGGGGCATGCGGGCACACGCCGGTGTCCGTGCCCGTCCGTCCCGCCGAAGACTACGCCTTTCGGCAGACGATGGGCGGGGTGCGGGTGGCCGTGGATCCGTTCTTCACCGCGGATCGGACCCGGCAGCTCTTCAGCGGAGGGGAGGAGTTTCCCGATAAAGGTCTCTTGCCGGTGCACGTGATCATCGAGAACGGGAGCGGCGAGGAGGTCCGGCTGGATCCCGCCGAGGCCAGGCTGCTGCGGCCGGACGGTCGCCCGTATTTCAGCCTGCCGCCGTATGACGCGTTCTCGATGGTGAAGGTCGGCATGGGGTGGTGGGCGGTGGCTGCCGGCCTGGGCGGTGGTGCCGCGCCTGCCTATCGGAACCAAGCACGGCAGAAGGACATCGAGAGCCGCGCGCTGAAGAATGCTCCGGTCGCCCCGGGCACCTCGGTGAGCGGCTTCCTCTACTTCTCGATCCCGGAGGAGACGCTGAATCTGGCGGGACACCGCGTGGTGCTTCCGGCGAAGACCGGCTCGGGCCGGGATCCGGCGTTTGAGATCCGCATAGAGGGGCGGCGCGATCTTCTGCCGGCGCGGGAACGGGCCCCGGCAAAGACCGAGGCGCCGACCCGGACGGAGGGCACCGGCGGGCAGGGCGTGATCATCCGCAGCCCAACGCGGTAATGGGGCCATCGGCCTTCAGCCGTGGGAGGGAGGCGTTCCGAACGCGCTCTCTCGATGCGCTCACTGTGAGCGGGGCGGCCTGAGTTTCTAAGAATGGGGAAGAGATTCCGATGAGCATCTACGCGCGCTGGGGGGTCCGCACGCGGATCAACGCCGCCGGCCTGGTGACCCGGCTGGGCGGGAGCCTGATGCCGCCCGAGGTGCTGCAGGCGATGACCGAGGCG
>JBGPQZ010000116.1:0-9148 GCA_041489335.1 Methylomirabilia bacterium | reverse complement strand
CCTGGCCCCGTCAAGCCGAATTCGGATCGGAACGACTAGCCCAGCACCGGCTCCTTGTCCGGATGGATCTTCTTGAACTTCGCCAGCAGGGCGTCCTTGTCTTCCTTGCGCTCCGCATCCGGCACGATACTGTCGGTCGGGCAGGCCGCCGTGCATTGCGGCTCGGCGAAGAAGCCCACGCACTCGGTGCACAGGTCGGGGTTGATCATGTAGTGATTCTCCCCCTCGCTGATGGCCTGGTTCGGGCACTCCGGCTCACACGCACCACAGCTGCTGCACTCGTCCGTGATCGTCAATGCCATGGGAATTCTCCTTTGAGTTCGCGCTGCGCGCCGCGCGGGGTCGTTGGGTGAGATGCCACTCTGGAAACTATACGCAAGCAAGCGCCGCCCGAAAAGCAAAAAACCACCGGAGCCTCCCGCATGACGCAAAGGCCTGTTCTTGCAGACAAACAGGACGCCCCGGAACGCCCTCGACTAGGCCGCGGGATTCAGCAGCCGCACCTCGTGGGTGGGATACGGGATCGCGATCTGCCGCTCGCGGAATCGATCGAGGATCGCCCGATAGATCTCGTACTGGACGTACCAGAAGTCCTCGGCCTTGCACCAGGGGCGCATCGCGATACGGATCCCCGAGTCCGCCAGGGTGATGACCCCCACCTCGGGCGCCTGGGTCTTGAGGACCCGCGGGTTCTGTGCCAGGACTTCGCGCACCGTGTTGAGCGCGACGTCCAGATCCGCCTGGTAGCTGACATCCACCGACAACGTGACGCGCCGCTCGCCGGTGTAGTTGTAGATGATGTCCCCGACGATCTTCCGATTCGGCACGATCACGCGGGCGTCCTCCAGCGTGCGGAGGATGGTGCTGGTCAGGTTGATGGCCTGCACCTGCCCTCGCACGGTGCCGATCTCGATGTAATCCCCGATCCGGAACACGTGGGAGAACATGATGCTCAGCCCGGCCGCGATGTTGCCGAGCACTCCTTGGAGGGCGAAGCCGCCGGCGATCCCGGCCACGCTGATGCCGGCGACCAGGGCGGTCACCTGGACGCCAACCTTGTCCAGGGCGAGGATGATCGTGAACAGGAGGACGACGACCTTGGCCGCCCGGATCAGGAGCTGCTGGAGATGGGTCTCGATGGTCGTCTTGCGGAGGGAGCGCTCCACGAATCGCGCGATCAGCCGCGCGCCGAGCAACCCGGCGGCGAGGATGGCCACCGCCGCCAGCACCTGGAAGCTGTACCGCACCAGCAGGTCTACGACGATACCGACCACATCGGGGAATTCCATGCCCGCCTCCCTTCTCGACCCTGGCCACACGTGACACGCGCGACCCGGAGGATAGCGGTCCGCTCGGGTCGGGTCAAGCATGGAAGTGTGCACCGACCGAAGATCGCACTTGCGGGTGGCCCATGGGCTTGAGAGAATGCGAAGGCAAAGGAGGGCGCGAAAATGCCGGGGGTGACTCGATTCGGCGTGTCCCTTGAGGAGCGCCTGCTCCAGCAGTTCGATCGGCTGATCCAGCGCAAGGGCTACACGAACCGATCGGAGGCGATCCGGGACCTGATTCGCGAGAGCCTCGTGCGGGAGCAGTGGGAACTGGGGACCTCGCAAGCGGTTGGAACGCTTACTCTCGTCTACAACCACGAGGTGGCGGAGCTGGCCGACAAGCTCACCGATCTCCAGCACGCACACTACCGGGAGATCGTGTCCACGCTCCACATCCACCTGGATCCCCACCACTGTCTGGAGGTGCTGATCCTGCGCGGCCAGGCAGCCAAGTTGAAGGCCATCGCCGACCGGCTGATCGGAACCCGGGGAGTGAAGCACGGGACGTTCTCGGCGACGGCGGAGGGTCACGTGCTGGCGTGAGCCCCGCGCTCATTTTTTTTAATTGTGGGTGGCACGATCTTATTTTTGGTGCTATCCTGAAACCTGCTCGCCTCATGGAGGAGTGCCATGCACATCCCGGACGGCTACCTCGGCCCGCCTACCTACATCGCCGCCTACGCCGCCTGCGCCCCCCTGTGGGGCATGGCGGCCCGGCGGGTCCAGGCCGGCCTCACCGCGCGCCAGGCGCCCCTCCTCGCCATCGCCGCCGCCTTCAGCTTCGTGGTGATGATGTTCAACATCCCCCTGCCTGGCGCCACCACGGGGCATGCAGTGGGCGGGGTCGTGATCGCCATCGCCGCGGGGCCGTGGGGGGCAGCCCTCTCCATCAGCGTGGCCCTCGTCATCCAGGCGCTTCTCTTTGGCGACGGCGGGATCACCGCCATCGGCGCGAACTGCCTCAACATCGCCTTCGTAATGCCCTTCACCGGCTACGCCGTCTACCGTCTCCTGGCCAGACCACTCTCCTCGCGCACCGGCCAGGCGGTGGCCGCCGGAATCGGCGGCTGGATCGGCCTGACCGCCGCCGCCTTCACCGCCGCCCTGATGTTCGGCGTCCAGCCGCTCCTCCACACCGCCCCCGACGGCCGTGCCCTTTACGCCCCCTACCCTCTGTCGGTGACCGTCCCCGCCATGGTGCTGGAGCACCTGCTGCTCTTTGGCCTGGTCGAGGGGCTCTTGACCGGCCTCGTCGTCTACTACCTCCAGTTGTCCCGGTCGGCGCGGCTCGTCGGGACCGTCGCGAGCGAGGGGCCCAGATGACCAACTACCGGCGACTCTGGATTGGCCTGATCATCCTGGCTCTCCTGTCTCCCCTCGGTCTCTACCTGCCGTCCGTGCTGCGTGCGGGGGCCGCCTGGGGGGAGTGGAGCCTGCAGGAGCTTCATGAGTTGATCGGGTACACGCCCGCCGGAATGGCGCGGACGGCGGAGGCATGGAAGGCCCCGCTCCCAGAGTACGCCCTCCCTGGCGAGGAGGGAGCTTCCCTGACTCGGCAGGGTTTCTGGTACATCTTGTCGGCCTTGCTGGGGATCGCGGCCTGCGGCGGCGGGACCTACCTCCTCGCACGCTGGCTGAGCCATAGCGCGCGATGAGGCCATCCGTGGAGTGGAGCGATCGCGAGCAGGAGTTCTACGGGCTGCTGGAGGCACGCCATCTCAGGGCCGTCCGGCGGCACTCCGTAAACCGAACGCTCCGAGCCCTGGCCGCCTTCTTTGCCGACGCCCTCTTCCGCGAGGAGGCCGCCCGGCGTCCAGGCCTGGTGCAGCGCGTGGACCCGCGCGCACGGCTGCTCGCCACCCTGCTCTACCTCGTGAGCCTGAGCCTGGCCCGTTCCATCTCCGGCCTTCTCGCGCACGCCCTCCTCCCCCTGGTGGCGCTCCCGCTGGCCCGCATCCGTCCCCAAGAGCTCTTGAGAGCCGGCCTCCTCGTCGCGTGCCTGTTCTCCACCTTGATGGCGGCTCCGGCCACGCTCAACCTGGTGAGTCCCGGGGAAGTCATCCTGCCCCTCTGGCAGTGTGACGCAGCGCGGCAGCTCGGTCCCTACACGATCCCCCGGGTCATCGGCGTAAGCCGCGAAGGGCTCGGGACCGCCGCCACCTTCCTGCTGCGCGTCCTCGCCTCCGTGGCCGCCGTCCTCTGTCTCACCCTCACGACCCGCTGGGTGGATTTGGTGCGGGCGCTACGCATCCTCCGCCTTCCCCCGCTCTTCTTGCAGGTGGCCGGCATGGCCGTGCGCTACCTCCCCGTGCTTCTCCGGCAGTCCGAGGAGGCTCACTTCGCCAAGCAGAGCCGCAGCCTCTGTCGGGCGCCGCTCCGTGAGGAGCAGGCCTGGGTCGGCGCCCGCCTCGCCCACGCCTGGGAGCGAGGCCTCCACCTCATGGAGGAGGTGAGCGAAGCCATGCTGGCCCGGGGCTTCTCCGGGCGGGTGCGATTCCCCCCCGGGGCATGGTTCCGCAGCCGCGAATGGGCCCTCCTGGGGGCCGTCACCGCCCTCTGCGTGGGCGCCCACCTTCTCTGGGGATGAGATGATCCCGACGGTCAAAGAAAGAGATCCGATGCCCCCGCTCCTGATCCTCGATCGCGTCCACTACGCGTACGCCGCAGACATCCCGGCCCTGTCCGGAGTCTCGCTCACCATCTCAGCCGGAGAGCGCCTGGCGATCCTGGGGGCCAACGGCTGCGGGAAGACCACCCTCCTGAAGATCTTGGGAGGCCTCCTCTTCCCCCAGCGCGGCACCTACTACGCCTTCGGCCGGGAGGTCACCGAGCCCCTCCTCTTCCGCGAGCCCTTCGGGATGTTCTTCCGGAAAGAGGTCGGGATTCTGTTCCAGAATCCCGACGCGCAGCTCTTCAACCCCACCGTCGAGGACGAAATCGCCTTCGGTCCGCTGCAGCTTTGCGACCCCCCCGAGACCTTGCGCCGCAAGCTGGACGAGGCGCTCGATCTCTTCGGCCTGCGGCCCCTCTGCGGCCGCCCCCCTTTTGCGCTCTCGGGAGGGGAGAAGAAGAAGGTGGCCCTCGCCGCCACGTTGGTCCTGGACCCGCAGGTCCTCCTGCTGGACGAGCCCACTGCGGGCCTCGATCCGCGCAGCAGTCGGACCCTCGTGGACCTCGTCCTGGCCTCCTGCGACCAGGGCAAGACCGTGGTGATGTCGAGCAACGATCTGCATGTCGTGCGGGAGATCGCCACGCGTGTCGTCGTCCTGGGAGAGGACCGGTGCGTCCTGGCTTCCGGGGCCCCCGACGCCATCCTGCAGGATCGGGCGCTCCTGCACCGCGCGAACCTCGTGCACCGCCACCGGCACGTCCATGGCGACCAGTGGCACGAGCATGAGCATGAGCACCCCGGCGCCTCCCACCTCCACCCGCACGAAACGATGCCGGAACACGAGGCAGGCTGAGCCGAAACGCTGCAGCTCTCACGCAAAGCACGCCAAGAAGTGCTGGGAGGTTTCCGTGGCGCCCGCCATTGCCAGGGGGAAAAATCCGGGCAGAGACGCGCACGGCCCGCCGGATTGGCGGGCCGTGGGAACGGGCGGGGTCGGTCGGGAACCCCCGGCAGGCTCGTCCTGATCAGGACGAGCCTTACCAGGGTGACCGGCCGCCGGAGGTATCGTTGATCACGCGGCCGAATCCCGGGACCTCGTGCTGCAGGAATCGCTGCACTCCCTCCTGGAGTGTTATCTGGGCGCCCGGTCACCCGTGACAGGCGCCCTTCAGACGGACACGGGCATCCTGCCCCTCCACCGCCAGAAGCTCGATGTCCCCCCCATCCGCCTGCAGCGCCGGCCGGACCTTCTCCAGGGCCGCCGCGACCTGCTGCTCGAATTCGTTGTTCTTCCCGTCAGTATCCGCCTGCCCCTGACTCACTTGCACACCTCCTCAACGTTGATGGTTCTACCCATCCGGTCCACCGCCATGCGCACCGCACCACCGCATGGCCGGCTGCCGGTCCTCCCTCCCGGTCGTCCCCCCCGGGCGCCCTCATCCGACGATCTGTGGCATCCCTCCGCCACCTTCAGGCCGGCGGCGCCACCGGAATCCCCAGCTGTTCTCGCAACGGCGTCGTATCTACCCAGGCCCTCCCCAACCGTTTCTGGCGGGCGAGGTCGCGCTCCAACCCCACGAGCAGTGCCGCCACCTCTTGGCGGCGCGCGGGCGATTTGCACAACTCCCGGGGCGCGCGGTTGCGCAGGAGAGGCGACGGCGTCTCGGCCCAGCGCCCCAGCATGCGCGTGAGGAAAGACGCCCCCCAGGGACGTGCCGGCGCCGACTCCTCCCCGCCACCGACCGACGCCTCCAGATCGCCCGCCCCCGCCGGCTCGACCAGGCCCCGCAAGGAGGTCAGGAGGAGGGCGCACGCCTGGGCAAGATCTTCGCGCGTATCGGCCCGCACGAGGATCTCGTTTACGTTCAAGGCCAGCTCGGCCCGTGCCACCCCCGATTGCAGATCCACCCACGCGTAGCGCATCCCCGCTTCCCCATCATCCAGCCATTCCAGCGCGGGCTGCCGCTCCAACACGGCGCGGATCCGTCCCGCGTCGGCCCCCCGGAGGCGCGCCCATCCCGGGGCGAACGGCGTGACGCGGATCGTCCCCTGTGCCTCCGCCCCCAGATCCTCGCCGCGGAGGAGGTTGAAGTGGTGATAGAGGTGGGGCGACTGGTCGAGAAAATCGTCGAGCGAGATGTGGCGACCGACGCGGGAGAGTCGATAGACCGTCCGCAGGTAGGCCAGCATCTCGGCCCGCCCGCGGGCCGGCAGCCGAAGGAGGCCGATCCCCGGTCGCTTGAGGCGACCCACCGAGAGGAGGCGGCAGACCGCGATGTCCGAGTGAATCAGGTGGAGGGGGAGGCCGAGAGGACCCATCACGCATTCGCCGCCCGCCAGGAGGTCCTTCACCGCGACCCCCCGAGGTTCTCGCACCTCCACCACCTCGAACGCCCGCACCGGCGTGAGCAGCATGGTCAAGAGAAGCTGCTCCTCCATCGAGGACAGCCCAGGCGCCTGGTCGGCAAACGCCCCCAGCACGGGGCTCTCGTCGCGCGGGGACACGTAATCGTGGAGAAACCACTCCAGGAACCGGAGATGTCCCGCTGCGTCCAGGCGTGCGGGCGAGGGCGCCTCCTCCGCGTTCCAGAACAGCGCCCGCGCGCGCGCCTCCTTGCGCCGAGCGGGCGACGACTGCGCGAATGCCAGCAGGCGCGAGGCCAGACGTCGCAATGCCTCCTCCCACGGCATGCAACAGGATGCGAGCGGCTGCCCGCTCCCGCAGGGACATCGCCCCTGCCGGTTCGGCCGGTACTCGAATGGTGCAGCTCCCCCTCGGTCGTTGCTCGGAAATGCAGACATGGCTCGGTTCGACCGCCCCCTACCCAGCATTCTTCACCCGCCAGAGCCGCCAGCCGCGTGCCCCTGGTCGGCGGGTGATCAGCGGATCTCCGGCGATGAGGCCGCTTCCGCCCGCTGCGCGCAGACCCCGAGGCCCTCGGCCACTCCGAGACCGATGAGCGATCCGGCCACGATCCCCACGGCGACGTACACGGGCAGGCCCGTCGTCGTCTCCACGCCCAGCGCCGCCACCGCACGGAGGAAGGCCGGCATGAACCGCTCGCCTACCGGGCCTCCCAGTTGATCGATGGCCCAGCGCACCGCCAGGAGCAGCACTCCGACCACACCCGTCCCCACTCCCGCCAGGGCCCCACAGCGAAACCCGATCCAGCGGAGTCGCTGGCGGGTGATGACGGTTCCACCGAAACGGAGCTGGAACCAGGTGAGGACCAGGACCAGCCACACCCCTGCGCCATCCAGCAACCCCAAGGCCATGGCAGTCCGGTCCGCTCCCCGGTAGCGCCTCAGGAACACCACGAGGCCGATGGCGACCAGGGCCCCCACCACGCCGATGACCGCCCAGAGCCTGGGGGCCCGGATCCTGTCGCGCTGTGACGTCATGCGAGGTCCCGCCTCCCTTGCGAGAGGGCATTACCCTAGTCGGCGCCAGGTGGAGTGTCAACCGGTTTTGCCGATTCGCCTGTGAACCCCTCTCGCCACGGCGGAGCGTCCGGTGCCAGGCCGGACCGGGACCACGGCGTCCAAGCGCACGCACCACTGCTGCGGAACGAAGAACGGGATCACGATACGAACAGTGGGCGGCATGGATCCGGCCAAAAGGAGTGAGGGGTCGGAAGTGGAAGTGTGGCCCCGAGCTTTCAGTTCCCGGCGCTCATTGCTCCCCGTACACCTGCACCTTGTCCGCCGTCAGCACCATACGCACGGGGCCCGTGGCGCGCGGCTCCGGGCTGTCGGCCATCACCACCCCATCCCCCAGACGGATGTAATGCCGGTAGTGGGCGCCGAGGAAGAGGCTCTCTTCGAGGACACCCTGCAAGGCCACCGTCCCGGGCCGAAGCGATGCGGAGGGGTCTTCCATCTGGATGTCCGAGGCGCGGAAGATCACCGTAGCCTTCCCGCGCACCTGCCCCGCATATGGGACGGGCTGCCCGGCGATGCGGAGTGTCCCGGCTGCGGCTTCGCCCTCCAGTTGGTTGCTGACACCGAGGAACTCCGCCGCGAACGCCGTGGTGGGTTTGAGGTAGATCTCCTGTGGTGTGCCCTCCTGCACGATGCGACCCTGATCCATGAGGACGACGGTGTCCGCCAGGGCCAGCGCCTCTTCCTGGTCGTGGGTCACATAGATGGCGGTGATCCCAACCTGCTTCTGCAGGCGGCGCAACTCCGCGCGCAGTCGCTGGCGGACCTTGGCGTCCAGGTTCGACAGCGGCTCGTCCATCAGCAGGACCTTCGGCGCCACCACCAGGGCCCGCGCCAGGGCCACGCGCTGTTGCTGGCCCCCACTCAGCGCCGCCGGTTTTCGCGTCTCCACGTCCGTCAGGTTTCCGATCTCGACCAGCGCCAAGACCTTGAGGACTCGCCGGCGAATCTCCGCCGCCGGCACCTTCTGCAGCCGTAGCCCATAGGCCACATTCTCGAAGATGGTCATGTGGGGCCACAGTGCATAATTCTGGAACACCATGGCCGTCCCGCGTCGCTGGGGCGGGAGCTCCGTGACCTCTTCGTGGTCGAAGAGGATCCGCCCCTCGTCGATCCCGATGAACCCCGCGATGCTCCGCAGCAGCGTGGTCTTGCCGCAGCCGCTGGGACCCAAGATCGCCGTCATCGCCCCGCTCGCAAACGTGAGCGACGCGCCCTTCAGGGCCTCGATCTTCCCGTACGTCTTCCGGACGTTCTCCACTTGGACCTGGACCATGGCACCCTTCTCCGAGCCGCGGAAAGCGAGCCTTGAGCCTCGTCCCGTTTCCGTCTGTCGGCTGCGCGGCTCGTGGCTCGCCTATCTCGGCTCGTCGTGTCAGATGCGCCCGAACATCGAGAGGTACTCCGACTTCATGTACCGTTCGAGGAGCACCAACAGCACAACCCCCGGCACCATCAGCAACAGCGCGCTGATCGAGGCCACCTGCAGCTCGTACCCGACGGAGGTCCGGTACATGTAGACCGGCAGCGTCAGCACGAAGGGGCTGCCCACCAAGAGCGTCCCCGTGAATTCATCCAGCGAGTAGAGAAAGACCAGCAGGGTGCTGGCGATGATCCCGGGCGTCGCCAGGGGGAGCGAGACCGAGTAGAAGCTCTTGAAGCGCGACGCCCCCAGATTGATCGCCGCCTCCTCCAGCGTTTCCGGAACCGATTTGAAGACCGCCGTCATGGTCCAGACCGCGAAGACGAGGGCCCCCACCATGTGGAT
>JBGPQZ010000115.1:0-9171 GCA_041489335.1 Methylomirabilia bacterium | reverse complement strand
CGCCGGCTTCCTCCTGGCCACCGTCGGGATCCTGGACTCGAGCCTCCCCCGCCCCCGCGGCGCGCTCTCGACCCTGGGGGCGTTCCTCTTCGCCATCTTCCTCCTGGCCGCCCTCTACGGGTACGTGCGCCTCCTGCAGCCGAAGGAGGTCTCCCGTCCGCGCAGCCTCCTGCTCATCGGAACGGTCCTCCTGATCGTGCTCCTCCTCACCCGCTACGGCCTGGTGGTCATCACCTCGCTCCACCAGAGCTTCCCGCACATCCCGCTCTCGGCGATGCGCGTGGCGCTACCGGCCCCCCTGGGCGGCATCCTGCTCGTGGTCCTGTTCAACGTCAGGCTGGCCTTCGCGGGGGCGCTCAGCCTCACGATCCTCACCGGGCTCATGCTGTCCGCCCCG
This sequence comes from Methylomirabilia bacterium, assembly GCA_041489335.1. GTDB lineage: Bacteria > Methylomirabilota > Methylomirabilia > Methylomirabilales > 2-02-FULL-66-22 > 2-02-FULL-66-22. Next base: position 8,774 of record JBGPQZ010000115.1, on the reverse strand, counting down.
ATGCAACAATTTCTGCTCGCCTTCGTGGGGAGCCTGGTGGGGATCTTCACCCTGATGGGACGGCAGGAGCGGACCGCCTTCTTCCGGGCCGGCATGGCGGTGGGGCTGGCCAATGCCTACGCCCTGGTGGCCTTCGCCCTCCTGGACGGGAACAGCGCGACGCTCCTGGCGGACATCGTGGGCGGCGGGATCAACGGACTCATGGTGGCCGTCCTGGCCACCGGCCTGCTCCCCTTGCTGGAGCATCCCTTCGAGCGCACGACGGCCTTCACGCTCTTAGAGCTGTCCGACCAGAGCGAACCGCTCCTCAAGCACCTGCTCCTCTACGCCCCGGGCACCTATCACCACAGCATCATGGTGGGGACGCTGGCCGAAACCGCGGCCGAGGCCATCGGGGCCAACTCGCTCCTCTGCCGGGTGGGGGCCTACTACCACGACATCGGCAAGACCCGCCACCCGCAGTACTTCGTCGAGAACGAGGCGGATGCCGCGCAGCGGCACAGCAAGCTGGCGCCGAGCCTGAGCCGGGCCATCCTCGTATCGCACGTCAAGGAAGGCATGGAGCTGGCGCGGGAGTACGGCCTGCCTGAGGTCCTGGTGGACATGATCCCCCAGCACCACGGGACCCGGCTGGTCAGCTTCTTCTTCCAGCGGGCCAAGGAGACGGCGGATCCGGAGGTGCAGGCGGTGAAAGAGGAAGACTACCGCTACCCCGGGCCCAAGCCGCAGACCCGCGAGGCCGCCATTCTGATGCTGGCCGACGCCGTGCAGGCCGCCACCAGCGCCCTCGCCGACCCGACGCCCGCGCGCATTCGGGGGGCGGTGCAGAAGATCATCAACGGCATCTTCGTGGACGGCCAGCTGGACGAGTGCGACCTGACCCTGCGGAGCCTCCACCTCATCTCCAACAGCTTTGTGCGGATCCTGACGGGAGTCTTCCACCACCGGATCGAGTATCCCGGCGTCGAGCTCGTGGACTCGGCCAAGAAGCGGAACGGGGATGGCGATCAGCCTGCGAAACCGGCAGCAGAAGGTCCGCATCGAGACGGCCTGGCTAAGAAGGGTGGGGCAAAAGACGCTCCAGGCCCTGAGGCGCCCGACGGCGGAATGTAGCGTGACGGTCGTGGACGACGCCGCCATGGCGGACCTGAACCGGGCGTACCGCGGGGTGGCCGGCCCCACGGACGTCCTGGCCTTCCCCATGGCCGAGGGGCGCTTTTCCCGGCTGACACCCGATCTCCTGGGCGACGTCGTGATCTCGGCGGAGACCGCCGCGCGCCAGTCCCGCCCCGGCGGGTTGCGCGAGGAACTTGCCCTCCTCCTCGTCCACGGCATCCTGCACCTCGTCGGCTACGACCACGGCACGGCCCGCGAGCGGGCGCGCATGTGGAAGAAGCAGGCGGCGCTGCTCGAGTTCTGCGACCTCCAAGTGCCCGAGGGCTGGGCCGACACCTCCCGCGGATGATGGCGCGCCTCGCGTTCCGCCGGCCGGACTTCCCGACCATCCTGGCGTGCCTGCTCCTCCTGTGGCCCCTGCCGGGATCCGCAGCCGATGAGGCCCTCATCCTCCGACTCGTCCCCGAGCGGGTGAAGCAGGGTGGCCTCGCGACCCTCTGGATCGAGGGGGCCGCACCGCTCGCGGAGCTCCGGATTCAGCTGGGGGAGCGCACGATTCCCGTGCCGGCGCCGAGCGCGGCGCCGGGCCTCGGCGGCCGCACGCCGGTCTGGCTGGGCGTGGACCTGGAGCAGCCGCCCGGGCCCCTCCCCATCACCGTCGAGGCCGTGAGCCTGACCGGTCGCCCACTCCGCAACGGCGCGGTGCTCGAGGTGGCGGAGGGCCGCTACCCCGTCCAGCGCCTCACGTTGCCGCGGGCCTTCACCGAGCTGGATGCGGCCACCCTCCTGCGTGTCGCGCAGGAGAAAGCCCGCCTGGATTCGCTGTGGGAGCGGGTGACGTCCGCCCGGCCCCGGCAGGCTCTCTTCCGCCCGCCCCTGGAGGGCGCGGGCCCCGGCGGGGGCTTCGGGCAGCGCCGGATCATCAACGGCGATCCCCGCGCCCCCCACGGGGGGGCGGACTACCCGGCCCCGGCGGGGGCCCCGGTTCTGGCGGCCAACGCGGGCAGCGTGGTCCTCGCCGAGGAGCACTTCTTCGGCGGGAAGTCCGTGGTGGTGGATCACGGCTGGGGCCTGTACACGATCTACCTCCACCTCGCGGAGGTCCTGGTGGACGTGGGGCGGGGCGTGGAGCGGGGCGAGGTCATCGGCCGCGTGGGCAGCACCGGGCGATCCACCGGGCCGCACCTGCACTGGGGCGTGCGCCTCTTTGGTGCGCGGATCGATCCGCAAGAACTGCTCCGCCTGCCCGCGGAGTTCTTGCGGAATGACCAATGACCAATTTCCAATGGCCAATTGCAGTACCGCCCCCCTGCATTAGTCATTGGTCATTGGCCATTGGTCATTGGCCAGCCTAGCCATCGGCGAGGGGACCCGTGAACGACGAAGAGCATACGCAGGCCGGAGAATTTCGCGCGGGCTACGTGGCCATCATCGGCCGGCCCAACGTGGGGAAGTCCACGCTGATCAACCGGCTGGTCGGGCAGAAGCTCTGCATCGTCTCGCCGCGCCCGCAGACCACCTGGCACCGGATCCTGGGGATCAAGAACCTCCCCGGCGCCCAGCTGCTCATCCTCGACACCCCCGGCATCCACAAGGCGGATGCGGTCTTCAACCAGGGCCTGGTCCGCGCGGCCATGCGGGCGTTCGAGGATGCGGACGTGATCCTCTGGATGGTGGACGCCGCGGACGCCGACCACCCGGACGACGACCTCATCCTGGGGGCGCTCACGGCACACCCCTCGCCTCGGCCGGTCCTCCTCGTGCTCAACAAGGTGGACCGGGTCGAGAAGCCCCGCTTGCTGCCCCTGATCGCCCGCTGGCAGGAGCGGTTCCCCTTCGCCGAGATCGTCCCCATCTCCGCGGCCAAAGGGGACAACGTGGACCGGCTGGAGACGCTGCTCGTCCGCTACGCGCCGGTGGGGCACCCCTTCTACCCGCCGGAGGACCTGTCCGACCGCCCCGAGCGCTTCTTCATCGCCGAGATCCTGCGCGAGCAGGCCTTCGCCCTGCTCCGCCAGGAGCTCCCGTACGCCGTGGCCGTGGAGGTGGAGGCGGTGCGCGCGCGGGAGGAGAAGGACCTCACCGACGTCGAGGCCACGATCTACGTGGAGAAGGACTCCCAGAAGGGGATCGTCATCGGGAGCGGCGGGTCCATGCTGAAACGGATCGGCAGCGCGGCGCGCCCCGCCATCGAGGAGTTGCTCGAGACCCGCGTCTTCCTGCAGCTCAGCGTCAAGGTGGAAGAAGGCTGGCGCAAGGATCCGCGCGCCCTCAAGCGGTTCGGCTACCTGGAACCCTAACCGCCGAATGCGGAATGCGGATTTCGGAATCCATTCCGCATTCGCCATTCCGCATTCCGCATTCATTCGCCAATGCCGCTTCACACGACGGAGGCCATCATCATCGGCGGCCACGACCTGGCCGAGGCGGATCGCATCCTGGTCTTCTTCACCAGGGCGCAGGGCAAGGTGTGCGCGGTGGCGGAGGGGGCGCGGCGCATCCGCACGAGGTTCGGGGGGAGCCTCCAGCTCTTCACGGAGGGGCGGCTGGTCTACTTCGAGCGCCCGAACAAGACGCTGCACAAGATCAACGAGTTCGGCGTGACGCGCCTCCACCAGCTCCTGCGCGAGGACCTCGACCGGATCGCCCTGGCCTCCGCCGCCGTCGAGGCCGTGGCCCTCGGCGTGGAAGACGGCGAGCCCATGCCGGAGCTCTATCGGCTGCTCGCCGAGGTGCTGGATCTCTTGGAGGAGGCCGCGCGGCCCGCTCTGGTCCTGCAGGGGTTCTTCCTCCACCTCCTCCGCCAGCTCGGGTATCTCCCCGAGCTCACGGAGTGCGTGCGCTGTCGCCGGGCGGTCTCGACCCGGATGGGGGCCTCCCTCAGCCCGGAGCAGGGGGGGCTGGTGTGCGAGGCCTGCCGCCCCGGAACCGCCGACGCCGTCCCCATCTCCCCGGAAGGCCTCGGTCTGCTCCGCGGCGCCTGCGGCGGGAGCCTCCGCCTCATGGAGCGGATCGCGCTCCCCCCGGCCGTCGTGGCGGAGGTGGGGGGGGCGCTGCAGGGTTTCCTCCGGCATGCGCTGGGGCGGCCGCTTCGCTCCGCCGATTTCCTCGAGCGGCTCGCCCCCCCGCCCGACCCACCCCGAACCGGACCCTCGAACCGCCAAGGCGCCAAGAACGCCAAGGAGGAAGAGGCCTAGATTGCCGAAGACCCGAAGCCCCTCAAGATCTCATGCGGACCGAGTCCTGGTCTTCGGGTCCGGAAGAAACATCTGGTCCGCTTGACGGCCTTGGCCTGCCTGTGCGGGGCACGCAGACAGGCGTCTTGGCGGGTAGACTCCTCGGCGGATTCGGCCGGCACGAGGCCGCCGGGCGGCCCGCGCCGGGCTTTTTCCTTGAACTTTCCCGCGGGATTTGTTACCTTTCCGGTTTGCATTTCCCGGATCATGCGCGCACGGAGGCCGTGGATGACCTTTCAGGAGCTGGTCCTGTCCCTCGAGAGCTATTGGGCGAAATATGGGTGTGCCATCCTGCAGCCCTACGACGTCGAGGTGGGGGCCGGGACCATGCATCCGGCCACGTTCCTCCGGGTGTTGGGGCCGGAGCCCTGGAATGTCGCCTACGTCGAGCCGTCGCGGCGTCCCGCCGACGGCCGCTACGGGGAGAACCCCAATCGCCTGCAGCACTACTACCAGTATCAGGTGATCCTCAAGCCTTCCCCCGCCAGCATCCAGGAGATCTACCTGAAGAGCCTGCAGAGCTTGGGCGTGGACCCGATGAAGCACGACATCCGCTTCGTAGAGGACGACTGGGAGGCGCCCACGCTGGGCGCCTGGGGGCTGGGGTGGGAGGTCTGGCTGGACGGGCTGGAGATTACTCAGTTCACCTATTTCCAGCAGGCCGGCGGCTTCGAGGTGAAGCCGGTGGCGGGCGAGCTGACCTACGGCATCGAGCGCATCGCCATGTTCCTGCAGGGCGTGGACAACGTCTACGACCTCCGGTGGAACGGGACCTTGACCTATGGCGACGTGCACCACAAGGGCGAGGTGGAGTGGTCGGTCCACAACTTCGAGGCGGCGGACGTCGCCCTCCAGTTCAAGCTGTTCGACGAGTACGAGCGGGAATCCCGTCGCCTGATCGAGCAGGGTCTGGTCCTCCCCGCCTACGACTATTGCTTGAAGTGCTCCCACGCCTTCAACATCCTGGATGCCCGCGGCGCCATCAGCGTGACCGAGCGGACCCACTTCATCGGTCGGGTACGGGCCCTGGCCCGGCGCGCGGCCGAGGCGTACCTCAAGCAGCGCGAGGAGATGGGGTATCCGCTGCTCAAGGCCGCGCAGTAGACCACCCCTGGCTGGCGCCTGGTGTGGGGGCACCACCCTGCCGCCGGGCAGCGGGCGAGGAGCGCGTCTCCGCCGGGGAGCGGGCGTGTAGTTCCACGAGCAGTCCTGACCGACGCGCCGGGAGACGAGCGGCCATCCGTCACGGACCGAGTCAAGGGAGACCATGGGAAAGGAACTGCTGTTCGAGATCGGCACGGAGGAGATCCCGTCGGGATACCTCCCCTCCGCCCTGGAGGATCTCAAGGCAGTGGCCGGCCGGTTGCTTCAGGAGCGGCGGCTCGCCTTCACGGACATCCGGACGCTGGGGACGCCGCGCCGGCTCACCCTCTGCGTGGGCGGCTTGGCGGAGCGCCAGGCGGACCTGACGCGCGAGGTCGTGGGGCCGCCCCGGGCGGCGGCCTTCGACGCCGAGGGGAAGCCCACCCGGGCGGCCGAGGGGTTCGCCCGCGCCCAGGGGATCCCGCTGGAGCGGCTGGAGGTCCGCGCCCTCGACCGGGGCGAGTACGTGGTGGCCGTGCAGCAGGAGCGCGGGGCCGCCAGCGGCGAGGTCCTGGCCGATCTCTTGCCCAGGCTCGTCAGCGCCCTCTCCTTCCCCAAGTTCATGCGCTGGGGCGAGGGGACCTTCCGCTTCGTCCGGCCGATCCGTTGGCTCCTGGCCGTCTACGGCGGCCGGGTGATTCCCTGCGAGGTGGACGGGCTCAAGACCGGGGGCAAGACCTACGGCCATCGGTTCCTGGCCCCGCGCGGGGTGCGGGTGCGCAACTTCGAGGAATACCAGCAGGCGCTGGAGGAGCGCTTCGTCATCGTGGACCCGCTGAGGCGGCGCGAGCTGGTGCGCGCCCTGGCTGCCGAGGCGGCGGCCGGTGTCAACGGGCGGCCGGTCCTGGACGACGCCTTGGTGGAGAGCGTGGCCGACCTCGTCGAGTTCCCGGTGGTGGTCTGCGGGGGCTTCAAGCCGGACTACCTGGCGCTGCCGCGCGAGGTCATCGTCACCCCCATGCAGAAGCACCAGCGCTACTTCCCCGTGGAGGATGCGTCGGGCACGCTCCTGCCCCACTTCGTGGCCATCGCCAACATGCGGGCCAAGGACATGGAGCTGATCCGGCAGGGGAACGAGCGGGTGCTCCGCGCACGTCTCCACGACGCCGAGTTCTTCTACCGGGAGGATCGGAAGCGCCCGCTCCCCGAGCGCGTCGCGGACCTCACGCACATCATCTTCCAGGAGAAGCTGGGGACGGTCTTCGAGAAGGTCGGGCGGATCCAGCGATTGGCCGCCCGGATCGCCGAGCGGGTGGACCCCGCGGCGCGCGCGACCGCCGAGCGGGCCGCCTTGCTCTGCAAGGCCGACCTCACCACCCGCATGGTGAAGGAGTTTCCGACCCTCCAGGGCGTCATGGGACGCGAGTACGCGCGGCTCACGGGCGAGGCGCCGGAGGTCTGCCAGGCGATCGCGGAGCACTACCTGCCCCGCTTCGCCGGGGACGGCGTGCCCGCCTCGGCGGCGGGCGCGGCGGTGGCGCTGGCCGACCGCCTGGATTCCATCGTCGGCTGCTTCGCCGTCGGCCTCGTCCCCACGGGGTCCGAGGATCCCTACGCCCTGCGCCGGGCGGCCCTGGGCGTCGTGCAGACGGTCCTGCAGCGGTCGCTGCGCCTCGACCTCACGGAGATCGTGGCGGCGGCCCAGGCCGGGTATCCCACGGGGGCCGATGCCGAGGGGGCGCGGCAGGCGGTGCTGGAGTTTCTCCGCGCGCGCGCCCAGGCGGTCTTCCTCGATCGGGGGCTGCCCGCGGACGTGGTGGAGGCGGTCCTCTCGGCCGGGTCGGCCGACCTGGCGGACGCGCTGCGCCGCGCCGAGGCCCTGGCCGTCCTCCGGCGCGAGGCGGACTTCGGCGAGCTGGCCACGGCCTTCCGGCGCGTGGTGGGGATCATCCCCAAGGGGTTCGACGGGGCGGTGGAGAAAGAGCGGCTGGTGGAGGGGGCCGAGCGCGTGCTCTTCGCGCAGGCCGTGGAACTCCGGGGGGAGGTGGCACGCCTGGTGGCCGGCCAGGACTACCTGGGGGCGCTTCGGCGCATCGCGGCGCTGAGGCCGGTGGTGGACATGTTCTTCGAGGAGGTGTTGGTCATCGGACCGGACGAGGGGCTGACGCAGAACCGCTTCGCGCTCCTCCAGACGGTCGGGGACCTGTTTGCGCACATCGCGGACTTCACGAAAATCACGGGGTGAGAGGGCAACAGCGGAGGATTCTATGGCGACAGCAAAGAAGTGGGTGTATTTCTTCGGGAACAAGAAGGCTGAGGGGCGGGCGGAGCAGAAGAACCTCCTGGGCGGCAAGGGGGCCAACCTGCACGAGATGACCCGGCTGGGCATCCCGGTGCCGGCGGGCTTCACCATCACCACGGAGGCCTGCATCTACTACACCAACAAGAAGAAGCAGTACCCCCAGGGGATGTGGAAGCAGGCCGAGGACGCCCTGAAGAGGCTCGAGAAGGCCATGGGGGCCTCCTTCGGGGATGCGAAGAACTCCCTGCTGGTGTCGGTCCGCTCCGGCGCCCGCGTCTCCATGCCGGGCATGATGGACACGGTCCTGAACCTCGGCCTGAACGACACGAGCCTCCAGGGGCTCATCGCCAAGACCAAGAACGAGCGGTTCGCGTATGACTCCTATCGCCGCTTCATCCAGATGTTCAGCGACGTGGTCCTGGGGATCGAGAAGCCGGTCTTCGAGCGGCTGATCGAGGCCCAGAAGCACGAGAAGAAGGTGAAGCTGGACACCGAGCTCACCGCCGCGGATCTGAAGCGGTTGGTCGAGCTCTTCAAGCGGGTGGTCAAGGACAAGACCGGCAAGGACTTCCCGCAGGATCCGAAGGAGCAGCTCAAGTACGCCATCAACGCCGTGTTCGGCTCCTGGGACAACACGCGGGCCGTCACCTACCGCCGGCTGAACAAGATCCCCGGCGACTGGGGGACCGCGGTCAACGTCCAGGCCATGGCCTATGGGAACATGGGCGAGAACTCGGGGACCGGCGTGGCCTTCACCCGCGACCCCGGCACGGGCGAGAAGCGGTTCTTCGGCGAGTACCTGATCAACGCCCAGGGCGAGGACGTGGTGGCCGGCGTCCGCACCCCGGTGCCCATCTCCGAGCTGCAGAAGCAGATGCCCAAGATCTACGCCGAGCTGGAGGCCATCTACAAGCGGCTGGAGAAGCACTACCGCGACATGCAGGACATCGAGTTCACCATCCAGGAGAAGCGGCTGTGGATGCTGCAGACCCGCGCGGCCAAGCGCACTGGCATCGCCGCGATCCGCATCGCGGCGG
>JBGPQZ010000114.1:0-9291 GCA_041489335.1 Methylomirabilia bacterium | reverse complement strand
TCTCGGTGAGAGGTCGTTCGCGACAGACGTAGAAGTCCGGGTTCCGCGGCCACTCGCGGAAGGCCCGCCGCCAGTCCCCGCCGTGGCGCAAGGCCAGCAGCAAGAGATCGGCCACGTGCCGATCCCCGCGCGCTAGCACTCCCTGGAGATAGGCCCACTTGGGGACGTCGTGCGTGAAGTGGATGCCGGTCTTCGCGAGCTCCCGCTGCAGCAGGCGGATGCGCTCGTCCAGCACCCGCACCTCGGTCATGGCGCACCACTGGAACGCGGTCCACGGCTTGGGGACGAAGGAGCTGACGCCGACGGAGAGCTCGGCCAGGGCGCTCGGGTCACGCCGTCTGGCCAGGATCCGATGCCGCGCGGATTTCGCCAGGCGCACGATCCCCTCGAGGTCCTCGGCCGTCTCCGTGGGCAGGCCGATCATGAAGTACAGCTTCATCCGGGGCACGTTCGATTCGCCGATGAGGTCCACTGCCTCGAAGAACCGCTCCTCGCGGAGACTCTTGTGGATCACGCGGCGCAGCCGATCGGTGCCCGCTTCCGGCGCGATGGTCAGCGTGCGCGTGCCGCTCGTGACCAGCCCCCGGACCAGCCCCGGACTGAGGCTGTCCGCGCGGACCGAGGAGAGGGAGAGGTTTGCCCCCCTGGACCGCAGCGCCGCGATCAGCTCGTCGATCCAGGGGTAGTCCGAGACGCACGCCCCCACCAGCCCGATCCGCCTCCCCTGCCCGATCGCGCCCTCGGCGGCCCGCAGGATGGCGGGAATGTGGCGATGCCGCACGGGGCGGTAGATCTCCCCCTCCAGACAGAAGCGGCACCCCCGGCCGCAGCCCTTTCCGACCTCCACCAGGGCCATGTCCCCGAACTCGGTGTCCGCCGTCCGAATCCTGGAGACCGTGTCGACCTCGTCGAGCATGAGGAGCCGCCGCTTCCGAACCGGGAGCGGCGCGTCGCCCTGCGGCGTCACCGCGGCCACGGTCCCGTCCTCGCGGTACCGGAGGTCGTACAGATGCGGGACATAGACCCCCTCGATCTTCGGGAGCGCACGGAAGAAGGCGGCCCGGGCCACGGCCGGATCCCGCTCGGCCTCGCGGATCTCATGCCACAGCGCGAAGACCTCGGGACTCGACTCTTCGCCCTCGCCCAGAAAGAACCAGTCCAGGAAGGCCGCCAGCGGCTCGGGGTTGGACCAGGCACAGACCCCACCCATGGCGACCAGTGGGTCGGCCGGGCGGCGGTCCCGCGCCAGGACCGGGATGCCCGACAGCCTGAGGATGCGGAGGAGGTTGAGGTAGTCGTTCTCGTACGTGGTGGAGAACGCCACGCAGTCGAAATCGGAGAGCGGCCGCTGCGACTCCAGGCTGAGGATCGGGATGCGGAGGCGCTCGTGCTCCGGCAGGTCCTCGGGGTCGGGCAGGAAGGCGCGCTCGCAGACGAAGTCTGGCCGGCCGTTGAGCGTGGCATAGATGGTCTGGAAGCCCAGGTTGGACATCCCGACGTAGTAGGTGTTGGGAAAGACCAGGGCGATCGGGAGGCGCCCGCCCCACTCCTTCACCACGGCCCCCCGCTCCGCCGTCAGCCGTCTCCGTGCCTTCTCGCCGAACTGCCAGTTCATGGGCTCCATCCCGGCGGCCGCCCCGCAGACGGCAGCGCTCGGGCCATGCTACCAGCCTAACCGGGGGGCTTCAAGGTATTCGGCGCACAGGTGACCCGCACACAGGCCGGGCCCCCGCCGGCGTGCGGCGGGGGCCCGGTGAACAGCCACGCGGACGGCCGACTATCCTAGTCCGCCTGTCGGCGGAGGAAGGTGGGAATGTCCAGGACCTCCTCCGTCAGGTCCTCCAGGGGGAGCTGCGGCGCGTTCACGACCTTCCTGCCCTTGCGCAGGTAGGCGCCCCGGTCCGGCGGCGGGGCCGCCGCGGCCGCGGCCTTCGCCTTGTAGTCGCGCAGATCCGAGAGCCGGGGGACCTCCTCCAAGACCTCGGCCCTCGACATCTCGTCGAAGCCGGTGGCGATGACCGTGACGCGCACCTCCTGGCCCATCTCGTCCTCGATGACGTCCCCGAAGATGATGTTGGCGTCCTGATCCACCAGGTCGTGGACGATCTGGGAGGCCTCGGAGAGCTGGTAGATGGGCAGCGTCGCGGCATGCGTGAAGTTCAGCAGGACCCCCTTCGCCCCCTTGATGTCCTTGTTCTCGAGCAGCTCGCTGCTGATGGCCTTCTGCACCGCATCCACGGCGGCATTCTCGGTCGAGGCCTCGCCGATCCCCATCATGGCCATGCCGTGCTCCGCCATCACCGTGCGCACGTCGGCGAAGTCCACGTTGATGTAGCCGGGCTTGACGATGATGTCGGCGATCCCCTGCACCGCCTGCCGGAGGACGTTGTCGGCCATGGTGAAGGCCTCGCGGACCCCCGTGTTCTTGTTGGACTTGTTGATCAGGCGCTGGTTGGGGATGATGATCAGGCTGTCCACGTTCGCGCGCAGCTCCTCCAGGCACCGCTCGGCCTGCTCGCGCCGTTTTTTCCCCTCGAAGACGAACGGCTTGGTGACCACCCCCACCGTGAGGATGTCCATCTCCTTGGCCAGGTTGGCGATGATGGGGGCCGCCCCGCCGCCGGTGCCGCCGCCCAGACCGGCCGTGATGAACACCATGTCGGCCCCCTGCAGATGCTGCAGGATCCGCTCGGTGTCCTCGATCGCCGCCTTGCGGCCGATCTCGGGGTTGGACCCGGCCCCCAGCCCCTTGGTCAGCTTCTCGCCGATCTGCAGCTTGATCTCCACTGGGGAATGGCGTAGCGCCTGGGAGTCGGTGTTCACGACGATGAATTCCACCCTGGTCATGCTGGAGGCTACCATCCGACCCACGGCATTGGAGCCGCCGCCGCCGATCCCGATCACCTTGATGTTGGCCATCTTCTCCGCCTCCATCTCCAGACTGATCGCCATTCGTCGCCCCCCTTCTTCTAGAAGATTTCGCCGAACCACTCCTTCATCCGTGCGATCACCTTGTCGAAGATGTTCCGATCCGTGACCTGCTTGAACTTGCGGCGCGTCCGGTGGGCCGCCCCGTAGATCCCCAGGCCCACCCCCGTGGCGAACATGGGATTGCTGATGACGTCCGTGAGCCCCCCCACCCCGCGGGGCACACCCCGCCGCACAGGCATGTCGAAGACCTGTTCCGCCAGCTCCGGCACCCCCTCCATGATGGATGAGCCCCCCGTCACCACCACGCCGCCGTTGACCCGCCCGTGGTACCCGGCCCGCCGCACCTCGCGGTCCACCAGCGAGAGCAGCTCCTCCAGGCGGGGCTGGACGATCTCGCACAGGGTCTGGCGCGTGAGGGTCCGGGGCCGCCGGCCGCCCACGCTCGGCACCTCCACTTTCTCCTCCGGCTTGACCATCGCGGGCATGGCGCAGCCGTATTTCCGCTTGATGGACTCCGCCTCGTGGCGGGGCGTCCGGAGGCCGATGGCGATGTCGTTGGTGAGCATGTCCCCGCCCACCGCCAGAACCGCGGTGTGGTAGATGCTCCCGTCCACGAAGACCGCGATGTCGGTGGTGCCCCCGCCGATGTCGATCAGCACGCAGCCCAGTTCCTTCTCCTCGGGCGTGAGGCACGCCTCGGAGCTGGCGAGCTGCTGCAGCACGATGTCCTGCACCTCCAGGCCGGCCTTGTTGACGCACTTGATGATGTTCTGCGCCGAGGCCACGGCCCCCGTCACAATGTGGACCTCGGCTTCCAGGCGGGTGCCGCACATCCCCACGGGCTCCTTGATGCCCCCCTGGTCGTCGATGATGAATTCCTGCGGAAGGATGTGGATCACCTCGCGGTCCACCGGCAGGGCCACCGCCTTGGCCGCGTCGATCACCCGCTCCACGTCCTGGCGCGTGACCTCGCGGTTCTTGCCCGTGACGGCGATGACGCCCCGGCTGTTGATCCCCTTGATGTGGCCCCCGGCGATGCCGACGAACGCCTGACGGATCTCCACGCCCGCCATCAACTCGGCGTCCTCGACGGCCCGCCGCACCGAATCCACCGTGGCGTCGATGTCGACCACGACCCCCTTGCGAAGTCCCCGGGATGGGCTGTTGCCGATCCCGACGATGTCCACGGCTCCCTCGGTGCCGATCTCGGCCACGATGGCGCACACCTTGGTCGTGCCGATGTCCAGGCCGACCACGAGGCTGCTGTCCTTGGCCACCCCTATGACCTCCCTGTGGCCGGCCGGAAGATCACCCGGTCGCGGAAGCGGAGATCCACGTCCGCATACTCCCCCAGGCCACGCCCGCCGGCTACCAGCGCCGCCCCGAGGCGGCGCAATTGCTCTTGCATGTCCTGGGCGCGCAGCCGGATGACCGGCATCTGCTGGCCCAGGTTCACGACGTAGCTCCCGTCGCTCCCCATGGCGATCTCGTGCGCCTTCTCCCCCTGCACGGCGTTCGCCAGTTGGAACTGACGCCACACCGAGAGGCCCTGCGCCATCTCCGAGGAGAGGATCCGCTCCCCCGGCGTCACGCGGCGGGGCGTCGCGGCCCGCAGCGTGGGGAGCGTCGGCAGGTCGTCCCCCTCCAGTTCGGCCAGGATGACCCCGTCGGCGCTCAGGAGGTAGCGCCGGTCGGCGATGAAGACCGCCTCCGGCACACGCTCCACCACCTGGATGGTGAGCGCGACCGGCAGGCGCCGGCGCACCGAGGCCTCCTTGATCCACGGGTTCTGCAGGGCGCGCCGGGAGAGCGCCTGGAGGTCCAGCTCCAGGATGCTGGTCTCCGGCGTGAGGCCCAGGCCGACGATGACGTCCTCGGCCGCCACCTGCAGGTTCCCCTCCACGCGGATCTCGGCCACCCGGAAATAGGAGAGGCGGAGGAACTTCCGGTACCCTTCCCAACCACCCGCGATGCTGGCGAGCGCCAGCACGACCAGCATCAGGATCCTCAGGATGCGGGTCACGCGGGAGGCCGGCTTGCGCCGCCGCTCCTCCAGTCGCCCCGGTCGTTCCGTGCGGTAGTCCTGCATCACGTCCATCGTCCCGACTTCACCCCTCCCGCTTTGCGGCTCGTGGCTCGTGGCCCTCAGTCTTCACCGATGACCTTGATCTCCAGCTCCAGCGTGACCCCCGTGGCCGCGCGCACCCGCTCCTGCGCCAGGGCCACCAGCGCCAGGACGTCGGCCGCCCGGGCCGCGCCCAGGTTCACGATGTAGTTCCCGTGCTTCTCGGAGATCATGGCGTCCCCGATCCGCGTCCCCTTCAGGCCGGCCGCCTCGATGAGGCGCCCGGCGTAGTCCCCCGGAGGGTTCTTGAAGATCGACCCCGCCGAGCGGAACTCCACGGGCTGGCGCGCACTGCGCCGGACCAGGTAGCCCGAGATCTGCCGCCGCAGGGCGGCCGGATCGGCCGGCGTCAGGGCGAAGGCGGCTTCCGCCACCAGCGATCCGCTCGGCAGCCCCGAGGCGCGATAGCGGAAGGGGATCGCCTCCCGCGGCAGGACCCGCTCCTCGCCCTCGGCCGTGACGACCGTGACGGCCGTCAGGCGATCGGCCACCGATCCGCCCCAGGCCCCGGCATTCCCCCAGACCGCGCCCCCGACCGTCCCGGGGACGCCGCTCAGGATCTCCAGGCCGCCGAGCCCGTGCTTCACACAGAAGGCCAGGAGACGGCTCAGCCGGACGCCGGCCCCCGCCACCACGGCCGTCTCGCGCCGCTCCAGGCCCTGCAAGGCTTGCAGGTGGATCGCCATCCCCCGCAGGCCGCCGTCCCGCACCAGCGTGTTGCTCCCGCCCCCCAGGATGATCACGGGCAGCCCCTCTGCCCGGGCAAAGCGGAGGGCCGCCTTGAGGTCCTCCCGGTCCGCCGGCTCCACCCAGAGCTGCGCCGGCCCGCCGATGCGGAAGGAGATTCGGCGGCAGAGGGGCTCGTCCGCCAACACCCTCCCGCGCACCCTCCCGCGCAACTGCTCCGCCAGGTCCGCCGCCCTGATCATCCGCCCCTCACCGCCCGCCGGCCCGGAGGCGCGCCACGATCTCTTCGCCCACCCGCCAGACATCCCCGGCCCCCAGGGTCAGGACCATGTCCCCGGGCGTGAGGACCCGGAGGACGGCCGCCGCCAGCTCGCCCTTCTCCGGGATGTGGGTCACGTCCCGGTGGCCGTGCCCGGCCACCGCGTCGGCGATCTGCTTCCCCGAAACCCCGGGGATCGGCGTCTCCCCCGCCGGATAGATCTCGGTCACGAAGAGGCAGTCCGCCTGGTAGAAGGCCGTGGCGAACTCGGCGAGCAGCGCCTGCGTCCGCGTGTAGCGGTGCGGCTGGAAGACGGCCACCACCCGCCGCCCGAACCCGTCCTTGGCGGCGTTCAGCGTCGCCTGGATCTCGACCGGGTGGTGCGCGTAGTCGTCCACCACCATGATCCCGCCCACCTCGCCGCGCACCTGGAACCGCCGGTCCACCCCCGTGAACTCGGAGAGCGCGTCCCGGATGAGGTCGAAGGGGAGGTCCAGGTCCATCCCCACCGCCACGGCCGCCAGGGCGTTGTACACGTTGTGCAGCCCCGGCACGTTGAGCGCGAGGCGCCCCAGGAGCCGCTGCTTCCGGAACACCCGGCAGCTGGAGGTCATCCCGTCGAACGCGATGTCGCGCGCCAGGAAGTCGGCCTGCGTCCGGAGGCCGTAGGTCAGGTACCGCTTCTCCACCCGGGGCAGGATGGCCTGGATGTTCTCCTGGTCCAGGCAGAGCACGGCCGAGCCGTAGAACGGCACCTTGTTGATGAACTGGACGAAGGTCTCCCGGATGTGGTCGAGGTCCCGGTAGTAGTCCAGGTGCTCGGCGTCGATCGTCGTCACCACGGCGATGGTCGGCGTGAGCTTGAGGAACGAGCCGTCGCTCTCGTCCGCCTCGGCCACCAGGAAGTCGCCGCGGCCCAGCTTGGCGTTCGACCCCAGCGCGTTCAGGCGGCCGCCGATCACCATGGTGGGGTCGAGGCCCCCCTTCGCGAGCACGGTGGCCACCATGGAGGTGGTCGTGGTCTTCCCGTGCGTCCCGGCCACCGCCACGCCGTACTTCATCCGCATCAGCTCCGCCAGCATCTCGGCCCGCTGGATCACGGGGATGAGGCGCTGCCGCGCCGCCACGACCTCGACGTTGTCCTGGGTCACCGCCGAGGAGCGGACCACCACGTCCGCCTCTTCCACCTGGAGGGCGTCGTGCCCGATGTGGACCGTCACCCCCAGCGCGAGAAGCCGGCGCGTCGTCTCGGACTCCTTGCCGTCCGAGCCGGAGACCCGGTATCCGAGGTTGTGGAGCACCTCGGCGATGCCGCTCATCCCGATCCCGCCGATGCCCACGAAGTGGATGCGGCGGATCTTCTTGAACATCTACTCTCCTTCAAGGCCGTCAACCGGACCCATCACGCCGTGGACCGCGCCACCCGTTCCAGGAGGGCCGCGATCAGGTCGGCTGCATCCGGTCGGGCCAGCGCGCCCGCCCGCCCGCCCATCGTCCGAAGCTCGCCGGGCTTCTCCAATGCGCTCCGCAGGCTGGCCAGGATGCGCGGCCCGTCGCAGCCCTGGTCGGGAACGATCCAGGCTGCCCCGGCGCTCACCATGGCCTCGGCATTCAGCCGCTGGTGGTCGTGGGCCGCGTGGGGGTACGGCACCAGGAGCGCCGGCTTCCCTACTGTCGCCAACTCGAAGATCGTTCCCGCCCCCGCGCGGCAGATCGCGAAGTCCGCCGCCTGGTAGACCGTGGCCATGTCGTCGAAGAAGGCCTCTGCCTTGGCCGTCACCCCGCTGGCTTCGTACGCCTGCCGCAGGGTCTGGAGGTCCCGCTCGCCGGTGGCGTGGAGGAACTGCACGCGCTCCCGCGCCTCACGGAGCTGCGGCAAGGCCTCCTGGACCGCCAGATTGAGCCGGTGCGCCCCCTGGCTTCCCCCGAAGACGAGGACCGTGAGCCGGGTTCGCTCGAGGCCGAGCCGCGCGCGGGCCGCCCCGGAGTCTCCCGGCCGGATCTCGGGCCGGATGGGGTTTCCCGTCAGGTGCACCTTCCCGCGTGGGAAGAAGCGCCCGGTGTCCGGAAACGAGACCGCCACGGCCGTCGCCATCCGCCCCAGCCACCGGTTGGCCAGGCCCGGGTAGGCGTTCTGCTCATGGATGACGCGGGGGATCCGTATGAGCGTCGCCGCCAGCACCGTGGCGAACGAGGCGTAGCCGCCCACGCCGAAGACCACCTGCGCCTTGAACTCGCGCAGGATGGCTCGCGCCTCGCGCACGGCGGGGGGCAACTCGAGTGCGGTGCGCACCTGCCCGCGCAGGCCCACCCCGCTCACCCGCGACACCGTGAGGCCCCGGAACCGGTGGCCCAGCCGCGGCAGGATCCGGGCCTCGACGGCCGTGGAGGATCCGACGAACAGCACCTCCGTCCCGGGACGGCGCGCGCAAAGCAGCGTGCAGACCGCCAGGCCGGGGAACAGGTGACCGCCCGTGCCGCCTCCCGTGATCACCACCCGCATCGGTTCGCCTCACTGCATTCGCTATTGCCCCGAGCGCTTCACGCGCTCCCCCGGGTGATGTTCAGCAGCACCCCGACCCCGAAGAGCATGATGACCAGAGAGGATCCGCCGAAGCTCAGGAACGGCAGCGGGACCCCCGTGGTCGGCAAGAGGCCGCTCACCACGGCCATGTTCAGCGCCGCCTGCCCCACGATGAGGCCGGTGAAGCCGATGGCGAGATAGCCGGCATACGGCGAGCCCGCCCGCACGGCGGCCCGGGTGCCCCGCCAAAGGAAGATGATGAAGGCGATGATCACCAGCATCGCCCCGACGAATCCCAGCTCCTCCCCCACGATGGCGAAGACGAAGTCGTTGTGCGGCTCGGGCAGGAAGAACAGCTTCTGCATGCTGTTCCCCAGACCCTGACCGAGCCACCCCCCTTTGGCGAGGGCGTAGACCGATTGCGTCTGCTGGTAGAGGGCCTTCTCCGAGACCTGGGACGGGTCGAACGCGGCCAGAATGCGCGCCCGCCCGTGGACCGAGGTCCACATCAGGAGGAGCAGCGTCGGGACCGCTACGGCGGCCGTCGCCAGCATGTGCGTGAGGCGCGCGCGGCCGATGAAGAAGAGGACCGTCGCCGTGAGGAGCAGCACCACGGCCGTCCCGAAATTCGGCTGCACGATGATGAGACCGGCCGTGAGCCCGGTCATGACGAGCGGCGGCAAGAACCCGTCCAGGAAGCTGTCCAGCCGGTCCTGCCGGCGCGCGAAGTAGCTCGCCAGGAAGAAGACCACGGCCACCTTGGCG
>JBGPQZ010000113.1:0-9295 GCA_041489335.1 Methylomirabilia bacterium | reverse complement strand
AGCTGGGCGTCGGTCGGGTTGGGGACGACGGCGCAGTCGGCGAAGCAGAGAAGTTTTTCCGGGAAGACCATGATGAAGTAGCTCGAAACCGTGGAAATTCCCGGCGTCGTGCCGACCGTATGGATGGCCGCCCGGAGGACATCGCCGGTCGAAGAAATGTTCCCGCCCACGACAGCGCCGACCTTGTCGGTAGCCAGCATCAAGCCAGCGAAATAAAGCGGGCTCTTGGCGGCTTCGGCGCTCTGCTTGAGAGTCCAGCCCTTGGCTCTTCTCTTTTCGAAAAGAAGGTTCACGAGCTCGTCTTTCCATTCCGAAACGAGCGGGTCGACGACCGGAATTCCCTCTATCGATATGTTGTTTTCTTGGGCGACGTTGGCGATTGCCGCCGAATTGCCGACGAGCAGAGGCTGTGCGATTTTGAGCTCGCGGAGTCCCAACGCCGCCTTCAAAGTCCGGACGTCTTCAGCGTCCGGAAAAGCCACGCGCGGGAACTTTTGAGCAGCTTTATTGCGGATGTCCTGGATGAATGTGTTTCCCATGATCGTCTCCTTTGATTTATTGATACGGGCCCATCAATAAACGGGCCGCGCTAATTACCACTGCCGTTCGACGTCCCTCACGACGCGCACTGTATCGCGCGCGAGGAGCAGTTCCTCGTTGGTCGGGATAACCCATACCTCGACCTTGCTCGACGGCTTTGAAATTTTCATCGCCTTGCCCCGCACGGCCTGCTTGTTCAGCTCATCGTCGATCTCGATGCCGAGCGCTTCCAGGTCCGAGCAACTCATGCGGCGCATGAGGACGGCGTTTTCGCCGATTCCGGCCGTGAAAACGACGGCGTCGCATCCGTTCATCTCCGCCATGTAGGCGCCGATGTATTTCATGAGGCGCCTGGCGAACATCTTGAGCGCAAGCTCCGCCCGGTGGTTGCCCTCGGCCGCGGCTTTCTCGATGTCCCTCATGTCGTTGCCGATGCCAGAAATGCCGGCGACGCCGCTTTTCTTGTTGAGTATGTTGAAGATGTCGCTTACCGACCCCACGCCCTGGGCGATCAGGTATTCAACGACCGCCGCATCGATATCCCCGGAGCGCGTGCCCATGATCAAGCCTTCGAGTGGAGTCAAGCCCATGGTCGTGTTGACTGATTTGCCGGCCTTGATGGCGCAGGCGGAACAGCCGTTTCCGAGATGCAGGGTGATGATATTGACGTCTTCGGGCTTTTTGCCGGTGAGCTTGCGGTAGCGGTAGGCGACGTAGCGGTGGGATGTCCCGTGAAAGCCGTAGCGCCTTACCCCGTATTTCGTGTAAAGGTCATAAGGCACGGCATAGAGGTAAGCCTCTTCGGGCATGGTGGAGTGGAAGGCCGTGTCGAAGATCGCGACCTGGGGCAGTTTGTCGCCGAAGATTTCGGTGATGGCGTAAATGCCTTTCAAGTTGGCCGGGTTGTGAAGAGGCGCAAGGTCGACGCATCCTTCGATTTGAGCCAGAACTTCCTTGCCGATGCGGACGGATTTCGTGAATTTTTCCGCTCCGTGGACCACGCGGTGGCCGATGGCGTGAATGTCATTCCAGCCGTGAATGCCTTCGATCTTGATCTTCGGATCCTCCATCCAGGCCTTGATCCTCATGATGGCGGCCCGGTGGTCTTCGATCGGCTCGATGCTCTTGATGGGTTCGCAACCCACCGCTTCAAGATGGACTATCGCTTCTTTTGAACCGACCTTTTCGATCAGTCCCTTGGCGACCATCTTGTCGCTGTCGGTCTCGAACACTTCAAGGTCTGTGTTGATGATCTGGAATTTTACGGAAGAGCTTCCGCAGTTTAGAACGAGTACGTTCATACTTGATACCTCTTTAATCAAAGTTGTTGAAATTAAAAAACTAGTATACGGAAACGCCGCGAGAAAATTCAAATGTGAAGAGCCACTAGCCGCTGGACGACGACCGGCGACGGAAGAGGCGAAACAGGCACGCTGAAGTGTAGCACGTCCCGGGGATTCAGGCCACCTTTGCAGGCCCCCCTTAGCGTGGTATAAGTCCGATGGGCGACGGGGCGAGCGACTCGAGGAAACGACCCACCGCCGCAAAGTAGGCATCCCCGCCGACGATGTAGGTGTCGTTGTGGTGGGCCCCGGGGATCAGGTAGAAGGTCTTCGGCTCGTTGGCGGCGGCGAAGAGCCGCCGGCCATGGTCCAGCGGAACGATCTCGTCCCGGTCGCCGTGCACGACAAGCAGGGGCACGCGGATAGCGGGAATCTTGGCGAGCGAGTCGTACTCGGTCTGCAGGAAGAGTCGGGGCAGGAACGGGTAGTGGGTCCGGGCCATGTCCCGGATGGAGGTGAAGGGCGTCTCCAGGATGAGGCCGGCGGGCTCCTCACGCCGGGCGGCCTCGACCGCGACGGCGCTGCCCAGGGAGCGGCCGAAATAGACCAGCCGCGTTCCGGCCACCTCGGGTCGGGCCCGGACGGCGCGGAGGGCCCCCTCGGCATCGCGGTACGTCGCCTCCTCCGAGAGGTCGGAGTAGCCCCCGGCGCTCTGGCCATAGCCCCGGTAGTCGAAGATGAAGATGTTGACCTTGAGCAGACGGTGCAGGTACCCGATGTTGTTGACCCGGTGGCTGATGTTCCCCGCGTTGCCGTGGAACCAGATCAGGGTGAAGCGGGCGCCCGGGGCGGGCACCAGCCAGCCGTGGAGCATGACGCCGTCGCTGGCCGGGAAGCGCACGTCCGCGTAGTCGAGCCCCTCGGCCCTGGGGGTGGCCTCCAAGGCCCGCTCGGGGAAGTAGATTACGAATCTCTCTAAGCCGAGGAACATAGCAAGGGAAAAACCAGCCCCCAGGATCCCCGCCACGAGAAGGGGGACGCGCCAAAGCATGGTCCGGATCGGGGGAATCATAATTTGCCCTCGACAGGATGCCAGAGCGAGTGCGCAAGGGCAAGCAGGAAACGCTCCGGCCCGGAAAGGGGGGCCGCTCATCGCCTATGTCCATACATTCTCCAGACAGTCGGCCGGCTTGTCGTCTGGCCTTCGCCCTATTGGTCAACCGCCCCGAGGCGGCCATTGACGTGGCGGAGGCCATGCTGCTCATCGCGAAAGAGGAATACCCCGACCTGGACGTGGCACAGTACCTGGTCCAACTGGACGACATGGCCGCCGCGGTCCGCGGAGCGGCGGGCGACACGGCCGATCCGCACCGGCTGATCGCCGCGCTGAACCATCACCTGTTTCAGGTGCAAGGCTTTCGCGGGAACACCGAGGACTACCAGGATCCGCGCAACAGCTTCCTGAACGAGGTCCTGGACCGGCGCATCGGCATTCCCATCACCCTTGCCGTCGTGTACCTGGAGGTGGGGCGTCGGCTCGGTCTCCGCCTGTACGGGGTGGGCATGCCCGGACACTTCCTCGTCAAATACGTCGTCCCCGACGAGGAGATCGTCCTCGATCCGTTCGACGGGGGGACCATCCTCTCTGCCGCGGACTGCCAGCGCATCCTGGATCGCATCTTCGAGGGGAAGCTCGCCTTCGAGCCGCATCTGCTCGCCGCGGTCGGCCCGCGGCAAATCCTGACCCGCATGCTCACCAACCTGAAGACCATCTACTTCAACAACCAGGACTATGGCAAGGCGCTGTTGGTGGTGGAGTGGCTGCTCATCTTGAACCCGCAGGCGGCCACCGAGATTCGAGATCGTGGGCTGCTCTGCTGCCAGTTCCGGCGCTACGCCGAGGCGAGCGCCGACCTGGAGCGCTATCTCCGCCTGGCGCCCGCGGCCGAGGACAGCGAGGTGATCCGGGAGCACCTCCGCTCCCTCCGCCAGCGGATGGTAGCGCTGAACTAGGCTCTCAACCGCCAAGATGTATTCTGCTTGGCGACCTTGGCCTGCCTGTGCGGGGCACGCAGACAGGCGTCTTGGCGGTTCACGGTGTTCGTGAGAGCGGGAGGTCGGCAGTGAAGATCTATACGAGGACCGGGGACGGCGGCGAGACAGGACTGCTGGGGGGCCGCCGGGTCCGCAAGCACGCCCGGCGCGTCGAGGCCTACGGGGCCGTTGACGAGCTGAACGCTTATCTGGGATTCGCCCGTGCGGGTCTGTCGGACGCGGACCTCGTCTCGCTGCTCACCGCAATCCAACGGGATCTCTTCGCCATCGGCACGCAGGTCTCCGATGTCCGGGGGCCGGCGGCGGCCCGAACCGAGAAGGCCGTCCTCGCGGAGGCGCGCGTGGCGGACCTGGAGCAGGCCATTGACCGCGTGCAGGTAGAGCTCGCCCCCCTCACCCAATTCATCCTCCCCGGGGGCTGCGAGGCGGGCGCGCGCCTCCATCTGGCGCGGACGGTGTGCCGGCGCGCCGAGCGGCGGATCGTGGCCTTGGCCGAAGAGGAAGAGGTCCCGCCGGTGACCCTGGCGTATCTGAACCGTCTCTCGGATCTCCTCTTCGTGCTGGCCCGGCTGGCGAACCAGCGCGCCGGAGTCGCAGAGATTCCCTGGTGACGGCGGGCGACCGTCCCGAGCTATTTCACCGCAAAGCCCGCCTGCCTGCGCCGCACGCGTCGCGGCAGGCAGGCAAAGAGCGCAAAGAGAGACCGAGCTTCAAGAGGGGGTGCTTGGATCGCAGCGAAAATCCTGCCGACTGGACCGGGGCGTGCGTTCCCGGGAATTCCTGGAATGTGGAGGGGGCCATGGGCATCCTGCAGGATCGGGTGGCGCTGGTCACGGGGGCGAGCCGCGGGATCGGGAAGGCGATCGCCAAGGCCCTGGCGGAGCAGGGAGCCAGGGTGGCGATCACGAGCCGCGACGCGGACGCGGTGCGCAAGGCGGCGGACGAGATCGCCCCCAGCGGCGGGCAGGTCCTGGGCTTTCGCATGGACGTGACCGACAAGGCGGAAGTCCGCACTGTCATCCAGCGCATCGTGGCGCGCTGGGGCCACATTCACATCCTGGCGAACAATGCGGGCATCAACGCCCGCATCCCCATCGAATCGGACGACGACGCTCGCTGGCGCGCGGTGGCGGACGCCGGCATCCTCGGGACGTACTACGTGACCCGGGAGACCCTGCGCCACATGCCCACGTACACCCCGCCCGGCGGCCGCATCATCAACATCGCCTCGATCCTGGGCAAGATCGGGGTCCCCGGCTACACGGCCTATTGCGCGGCCAAGCACGGGATCATCGGGTTCACCCGGGCGCTGGCGCTGGAGGTGGTGGGCCGCGGCATCACGGTCAACGCCATCTGCCCCGGCTGGGTCGAAACCGACATGGCCGGTCTCGGCATGCGGGAGACGGCCGAAGCCATGGGCATCAGCAAGGAAGAATTCCGCCGACAGGCTATCGCCGCTGTCCCCATCCAGCGGATGCTCGATCCCAAGGAGATCGCCGACCTCGTCGTCTACCTGGCCTCGGACGCCTCGTCCGGAATGACGGGACAGGCGATCAATCTCTGCGGCGGGCAGGTGATGTCGTGATCCGGATCGAGCACCAGGGCCACTTGAACAAGCGGCTCTGCGGTCTGCTGGTTTCGGGGGACGACATCCCGTCCCGCGGAGCCGCCATTCTCTCCGGCGACCGGGCCGCGGGCACCGTGACCAGCGCCGTGCGGTCCCCGCCCTGGGTCGCGTGATCGCGCTCGGCTCCGTCCGCCGCGAGTGCTGGGAGCCGGGTACCCGGCTTCGGGTGGGTTCCGAGACGCATCGGCTGGACGTCGAGGTTGTCCCGCTGCCGTTCGTCGGGCAAAACTCCACCACCTGAGACGCGCTCCTCCGCCACAGGCCTCCACTGCGAAATCCCCTTGTCCTGCCCCTTCCGTCGTGATATCCAGCACAAAGCGTGGCGCGCGTGCGGGAGTTTCTGGCGAAGCACCTGGGTGGCTAACAGTGGACTCGTGGATTGGTGGAGTAGCGGAACGATGGCGCGATCGCGATCTCCCAAGAAACAGCCGGCGAAGCCCAAGACGTCGCGGGCGAACAGCGCGTGCACGGTTGCGGGGTCTGCGCCAGACATCGTGACGCCGCTCCGCGCCGCCGGTGCCGCAATCCGCCACGCCTGGATGGCGGAGATGGCCAAGCAGGGGCTGGCGCGGTCGCTCACCCCCGAGGAGACGGAGGCCGAGGCGGCGCGGATCTACGGCGCGCTCATCGAGTGCCTGGAGACAGGGCGGTACCACAGCGCCCAG
The DNA here is from genome assembly GCA_041489335.1 of Methylomirabilia bacterium. Classification (GTDB taxonomy): domain Bacteria; phylum Methylomirabilota; class Methylomirabilia; order Methylomirabilales; family 2-02-FULL-66-22; genus 2-02-FULL-66-22. Next base: position 3,125 of record JBGPQZ010000113.1, on the reverse strand, counting down.
GCCTACGCGCAGGACATGGCCGAGCGGGACGTGTTCCGCGGGATCGGCGCCAAGCAAGTCATCGGTCGCCTCCTGGTCCTGCGCGACGTGTGCGCCCGGTTCCTCTGCAAGGCGTGCGAGGCGGAGGGGTGGCAGGCCTGCGTCCTGGACGGGTATGAGCCCGTCGTCAACCGGATGCTTACCATCGTGGCCATGGCCTTCCTGCAGGAGCGGGAGCGCGCCGTGGGGAAAGGGCGCGAGCAGCTCGGGGCCCTGGTGGAGGCCGGCATGGTGCTGGCCGCGGAGCGGTCGCTCACGTCGGTCCTGCAGCGGATCGTGGAGGTCGCCTGCCGCCTCTTGCAGGCGAAGTACGGGGCGCTGGGGACGCTGGACGGCCAGGGGCGCCTGGACCAGTTCGTGACTACCGGCCTCCCGGACGCGGAGCGGGTGCGGATCGGCACGCTCCCCACGGCGCGGGGGGTCCTGGGGGTGGTGGTGCGCGAGCGGAAGCCCCTGCGCCTGCGCGACCTGACGCAGGACCCGCGGGCGCTCGGCTTCCCGCCGGGGCACCCGCCGATGCGCTCGTTCCTCGGCGTGCCCATCATTTCCAAGGGGCGCGTCTTCGGGAACCTGTACGTGACGGAGAAGCAGGGGGCGGAAGAGTTCAGCAGAGAGGACGAGCAGCTCGCGGTGACCCTAGCCGCGCAGGCGGCCATCGCCATCGAGAACGCGAGCCTGTATGAAGAGCTGCGCCGGTCGTACGAGGAATTGAAGCAATCGCAGGATCTCCTGATCCGGCAGGAGAAGCTGGCGTCCCTCGGCCGCATGGCGGCCGGCGTGGCCCACGAACTGAACAACCCGCTCTCCGCCGTGGCCGGCTTCGCCGAGGCCCTGGAGCGTCATGTGACCTGCGGGGAGTGCGTGGGCGAGTCGCGCTTCGGCGACTGCCACGAATACCTGGACATGATCCAGGCCGAGGTGAGCCGCGCGGCGGGCATCGTCCGGCGCCTCCTGGATTTCGCCCGCCAGCGCGAGCCCGCCTTCGGCGGGGTGGACCTCATGCAGGCGGTGCGCGATGCGATCTCGTTTGTCGAGCGGCAGGCCACGCTGGCCAACCGGCAGGTCGAGGTGGCGCCGGCGCCGGAGCACTTCGAGGTACTAGGCGACGCCCAGATGCTCCAGCAGGTCTTCCTCAACCTCCTGACGAACGCGCTGGACGCGGTGGAGGGGGGAGGGGAGGTCACCGTCACCGTCCGCCGCGTGGCAGCGAGGCAATCAGGCAATCAGGCAATTGGGCAACCAGGCACCTCTCCTGATCGCCCAGTCGCCCAGCCGCCCGGTCGCCCCCCAGCCGAATGGGCGGAAGTGGTCGTCGCCAATACCGGGCTGGGCATCGCCCCCGAGCACCTCGACAAGGTCTTCGACCCGTTCTTCACCACCAAGGAGGTGGGGAAGGGGACGGGGCTCGGCCTGGCCATCTGCCAGAGCATCGTGGAACAGCATGGCGGCACGATTCAGGTGGAGAGCGCGGGTGTCGGGAAGGGCGCCGCGGTGACGGTGCGGTTGCCATTGGTGCATCGGTGAATCCACTCGCCCCGTTCCTGCCGTTGACGACTTGACCGAGAGACGAGTACCCGTTGGGGTCCGAGCGAGGGAATGGCAACAATGTCACAGAATCAGGAACGGGGCGAATCCATCCGGGTGCTCGTGGTGGACGACGAGCGGCCCATCCGGTTCCTGATGGAGAAGGAGCTGCCGCGGGCGGGCTGTGCGGTCACCGCGGTGGAGAGCGGGGAAGAGGCGCTGGAGACGCTCAAGACCCGCGAGTTCGACGTGGTCCTGATGGACCTCAAGATGCCCGGGATTGGCGGGATGGAGACGCTGCGCCGGATTCGCGAGGTGGGAAGCGCCGCGGAGGTCGTGGTCCTCACCGGACACCCGGACGTGAGCACGGCCATCGAGGCCATGAAGATGGGGGCCTACGATTACCTCACGAAGCCCTTCAAACTGGCCGAGGTCGAGGTGGTCCTCCGCCGCGCGACGGAGCGGCGGCGGCTCACGCAGGAGAACACGGCGCTTCGGCGGATGGTATCTCAGCGGGTGACGCCGCCCTTGATCCTGGGACAGAGCGCCGCCATGGCTGCCGTCCTCGCCACGGTGGAGCGGATCGCAGGAAGCGAGGCGAGCGTCCTGATCGAAGGTGAAAGCGGGACAGGCAAGGGGCTGGTGGCCCAGACCATCCACCAGCAGAGCCCGCGCGCCCGCGGGCCGCTCCTGACCATCAACTGCGGCGGCTTCCAGGACCAGCTCCTGGAGAGCGAGCTGTTCGGCCACGAGAAGGGGGCCTTCACGGGGGCCACCAGCCAGAAGCAGGGGCTGTTCGAGGTGGCGGACCGGGGGACGCTGTTCCTGGATGAGGTGGCCGAGATGAGCCCGGCCATGCAGGCCAAGCTCCTCCAGGTCCTCGACTCGCGGGAGTTTCGGCGCGTGGGCGGCACGCGGCTCTTGCGCGTGGACGTGCGCATCGTGGCTGCCACGAACAAGCCCATGACCGAGGAGATCCGGGCGGGCCGCTTCCGCGAGGACCTCTACTACCGGCTGAACGTCGTCAACATCCTGATGCCACCGCTCCGCGAGCGGCGGGAAGACATCCCACCCCTGGTGGAGCATTTTCTGCGGCGCTTCGCGGCCGCGAAGGCGAAACGCCTCTCGCCCGAGGCGCTCGCGGCCCTCACCTTGTATGCCTGGCCGGGCAACGTGCGGGAGCTGGCGAACATCGTCGAGCGGCTGGTGATCCTCTCCCCCGGCGAGGTGATCGGGACCGAGGAGCTGCCGCTGAACATCCGGACGCCTCGAGGCATGTCAGCGCCGGCTGGCACAGCAAGCCCCGTGTCCCTCTCGGAGATGGAGCGCCTGCACATCGCCCGGGTGCTCTCCGAGACGGGCGGGAAGAAGATGCAGGCCGCCCGCCTCCTGGGCATCGACCTCAAGACGCTCAACAAGAAGATCAAGGACTACGGCATCCCGCTCCCCCGATAGCCATCGCCCCTTTCCACCAACCCCCAATCCCCGTCCCCGATCCGAGAACCGGGTGACGCGGGCGTCCTCGGTCGCTATCTGCCGGGAGAGGAATTGAGACGCTTGCT
>JBGPQZ010000112.1:0-9317 GCA_041489335.1 Methylomirabilia bacterium | reverse complement strand
CGAGGCCCGCGGGGTCCGACAGGCCCTGGTCAGCCTCTCGCACGATGGCGAGTATGCCCTGGCCGTGGTCGTCCTGGCCGATTCGCGAGAATAGGGGGAGGGCAGGCGCCCATGCTGACGATCGTGACCGGCGAGGAGATGCGCGAGCTGGAGCGGCAGGCCATCGCGGAGGTCGGCATCCCTTCCCTCGTGCTCATGGAGAACGCCGGCGTCGAGACGGTGCGGGAGATCCTGCAGGCCTACCCCGACGTCCTCCGGACGCGCGTGCTGGTGCTCTGCGGGCGGGGGAACAACGGTGGGGACGGCTTCGTGATCGCCCGGCGGCTCCGGGACCGGGGCGTGGCCGTGGAGACCTTCCTGGTGGCCCGCCGCGAGGAGGTGCGTGGCGACGCCCGCGTCAATCTGGAAATCCTGGAGCGGCTGGGGGCCCCGCCGATCCCGCTGCTCGGGGAGGCCGACCTTCGGCTCCTCGAGGAGCGGCTCCGGGCCGCGGCCCTGGTGGTGGACGCCCTCCTGGGGACGGGCGCGCGCGGGGCCGCTACGGACCTCCTCGCCCAGGTGATCGCGCTGGTCAATGCCGCCGCGCGTCCCGTCGTGGCGGTGGACATCCCGTCCGGTCTGGGGGCCGATCTGGCCGAGCCGCCTGGCCCCGCCGTCCGTGCGGCGATGACCGTGACCTTTGCCTTCCCCAAGCGGAGCCTCCTCTTGTATCCGGCGGCGGAGTACGCCGGGGTCGTCCGGGTGGCGGACATCGGCATCCCCCTGGCCCTCGGTCGTCAAGATCGGCTGCGGCTCCACCTCCTGGAGGCCTCGGATGCGGCGCCCGCCTTTCCCCGCCGCGCGCCGGAGGCGCACAAAGGGACGTTCGGACACGTCCTGGTGATCGCCGGGTCCGTGGGGAAGACGGGGGCGGCGTCGCTGTGCGCTCTGGCGGCGCAGCGCGTGGGCGCGGGGCTGGTCACGCTGGCCGCCCCGGCCAGCCTGAACGATGTCCTCGAGGTCAAGCTGACCGAGGTCATGACCGCACCGGTGGCCGAGACGGAGGCGCGGAGCCTCTCGGAGGCCGGCCTGGACCGCCTGCTCGAGCTCACGCAGGGCAAGAGCGCCGTGGCTCTTGGTCCGGGCCTCGGGACGCATCCGTCCACCCAGGCGCTGGTGCGGCAGCTCCTCGCCCGGGTGCAGGTTCCCGTGGTGCTGGACGCGGATGGAATCAACGCCCTGGCGGGTCAACCGGAGCTCTTGCGCGGGGCCGCCTGCCCGCTGGTCCTGACCCCCCATCCGAGGGAGCTGGCCCGGCTGCTCGGCTGTGCCCGCGATCGGGTCCTGGCCGACCGGATCCCCCTGCTGCAGGAGACCGCCACAGGCTGCCGGCTGACCCTCATCCTGAAGCTGGCGCGGACGCTCATCGCCGATGCCCAGGGTGGTGTGACGATGGTGCCGACGGGCAATCCCGGCATGGCGACCGGCGGGACTGGGGACGTGCTCACCGGCCTGATCGCCGGCTTGATCGCGCAGGGCGTCCCGCCGACGCTGGCCGCGTGGGCCGGGACGTACGTCCACGGACTGGCCGGAGATCTCGCGGCGGGGCGGCTCGGCCAGGAGGCGATGCTGGCGGGGGACCTCCTGGAGGCGCTCCCCGAGGCGATCCGGCAGGTGAAGGCTTCTGCCGGGCGGCCGGCAATCGGGCCACCGGGCAACTAGGCAACCCGGCGCACCTGGCGCGGGACGGGTTCGATGACGATTCTGACCTTGGCGGAATGCGGGCTCAGCTGGGAGTCCGGCTCCCCGGAAGAGACGGAGCGGCTGGGCGCAGCGTTGGGCCGGTGCCTCCGCCCCGGGGACGTCGTGGCGCTCCTGGGCGATCTCGGGAGCGGGAAGACGGTCCTCGTCCGCGGCATGGCGGTGGGGCTCGGCTGCCGTCCCGAGGACGTGCACAGCCCCAGCTTCACCCTGGTCAATGAATACGCCTACCCGCGTCCGCAGGACGGGGGATTCCTGCGGAAATCCTCCTGGCTTGCGCACGTGGATCTGTACCGGATCCAGTCGGCGGCAGATGTCCCCGGGATCGGCTGGGACGAATACATGGGGTCCCGCTACGTGGTCGCAGTGGAGTGGGCGGAGCGGGCGGCGGGTTTCTTGCCCCGGGATCACCTGCGCGTCCACCTGGCGGTCCAAGCGGCGGATCGCCGGTGCGTTTGTGTGGAGGCTACGGGTCCACGCTCGGTGGTCCTCCTGCGCGAGTGGGCCGGCACCCTCGGCCCCATCGCGGGGGCGGGCTGATCGGGAGCCGATCCGGCATCGGGCACAAATTGCAGGCGGGTTCCTGCGTTGGAGGAGGGAAACCGATCTTTCCTTTGGGCCGGGGTTCCCGGGGTCCGGGGTCCCCTGATGAGGTGCGGCCATGACAATCGTGGCGATTTCACGGGAGATGGGAAGCGGCGGCTACGAGGTGGCGGCCGCCGTGGCCAAGGCGCTCGGCTTCGACTACGTGGATCGCGAGATCCTCTTGCGCGCCGCTCGCGAGTTCGACGTGTCCGAGGCCAAGATCGCCGACGTGGCGGACCGGCGGCTCTCCCTTTGGGAACGCTTCGACGAGGAGAAGCGCCGGTATCTGACCTTCATCGAGGCGGCCTATTTCAGCTTCGCCGCGAAGGGCAACGTCGTGACGGCGGGACGGGGCGGACCCTTCTTCTTGCGCAACGTGAGCCACGCGCTGCGGGTCCGGATCATGGCGCCGTTTGAGGTGCGGGTGCGCAGAATCATGGAGCGGGAGAAGCTGGACCACAAGGCGGCGATGGCCAAGGTGCGCGACTATGATCGGGAGCTGGCGGGCCGCATCGATTACCTGTTCGGGGTGGACTGGACGCTGCCCGAGAACTATGACCTGGTGATCAATACCGAGGCGGAGGCCTGGCAGTTCTATATCGACCTCCTGGTTGGGGCTGCCAAGCATCCGCGTTTCCAGCCGACCCCCGAGTCGATGCCGCGGATCCATAACCTCAGCCTGGCGGCGCAGGTGCGAGCGGCCATTGCGAAGAACCTCGTCACCAAGAACATCAACGTGGAGGTCGTGGCCCAGAACGGGGAGGTGGCGCTGAAGGGAGTGGTCTTCAGCCCGGCCATGATGGATGCGGCGGCCGAGGTGGCGAGACAGGTTCCGGGTGTCGTGAAGGTTTCCTGCGAAGCGGTGGAGATCCCGCGGGTGTATCCCGGACCCATCATGTGACAGAAGCAATGACCAATCGGAGGTCTCGCTGACCAACACCCGGTATCTCGCCGCGTTCTACTTCTGGTACTTCGCCGCAGTCGGCGTGTTCGAGCCCTACCTCACCCCCTGGTGGCGGCAGATCGGCTTCACGTCGGCGGAGATCGGGCTCCTGAACGGCATCCTGCCGGGCACGGCGACCGTCGCGCCGTTTCTCTGGACGGCGTACGCCGACGCCACCCGGCAGGGCGACCGCATCTTCCGCTGGAATACCTGGATCTGCGCCTTGGCGGCCCTCCTGCTTCCCGTTCTCACGTGGGTTCCCGCCGTGGTCGTGGCCATGACCCTCTTCGCCGCCGTCCGCGCCCCGCTCATTCCGTTGGCCAACAGCATGACCTTCCAGGTACTGGGCGGGAGGCGCCAGGGGTATGCGTCGGTCCGGTTGTGGGGGACGGTCGGCTACATCGTGACCGCCGTCGCGGGAGGGATGCTGGTGGACCGGATCGGGCTCCGGGCCGGTCTCGGGGGAGTGGCGCTGACCATGGGCCTGTGCGGGCTCATCGCCTGGGCCGGCCAGCGTCGCGAGCGGGTGCTCCTCCCGCCGGTCGGGCTGCGCGACATCGCCCTGAGCCTGAAGGACCGCCGGCTGCTCCTCCTGACCGCCGCGGCGGGCCTGGCCTGGATGAGCTATGGCCCCTACGCGACCTTCTACACCATCCACCTGGATCGCCTGGGGTTTTCGCGGAGCTTCGCCGGCCTGGCGTGGGCCCTGGCGGCGGGGAGTGAACTGGTGGTGATGCTCCTCTGGCCGCGGATGTGCGCCTGGGCGAGCGCCCGGACCTGGTTCCTGATCGCGTTGGCCGCGAGCCCCTTGCGCTGGCTGCTCTCTGCGGTGGCGTGGGATGCGCCCCTCCTCCTCCTGACGCAGCTCACGCACGCGCTCTCGTTCGGGGTCTTCTACCTGGCGGCGGTCGAGCGCGTAGACGCACTGGCCGCGCCGGGAGTCCGGGCCACGGCGCAGGGGGTCTTCGCCGCGGTGACCTTCGGAATCGGGGGGCTCGTGGGGAACGTGGCGGGCGGGCTCGGCTACGAGACGCTCGGCATGAGGTGGTTGTATCTGGCGTCGGCCGGCGTCTCCGCTCTGGGGACCGTGCTGTATTGGGCGGGGACGCGTAGCGCGGGGCGCGGGGCGCGGGAGATCGGATGAGCACCGCCAGGGGTCTCCTGCTCTTCCTCTTTGCGGTCAACCTCCTGAACTACATCGATCGGCAGATCCTCTTCGCGGTGTTCCCCCCCGTGAAGGCCGAACTGGGTCTGTCGGACACCCAGCTCGGTCTGCTCGCCTCCGCGTTCATGTGGGTGTACCTCTCCACGGCGCCGGTCTTTGGCCTGCTGGCCGATCGCGGGTCACGCCCGCGCCTCATGGGGATGGGGGTTTCCCTGTGGAGCGTGGCCACGGCATTCTCGGGCATGGTCAAGAGCTACGGCGGGCTCCTGGCCGGGCGGGCGCTGGTGGGGATCGGCGAGGCGAGCTACGGGTCGATCGCGCCGGCCCTCTTGTCGGACGTTTTTCCGCTGGTAGGGCGGGGGAAGGCGCTGGCGATCTTCTCCATGGCCATCCCGGTGGGGAGCGCGCTGGGGTATCTCCTCGGCGGCCTGCTCGAGCGGGCCTTCGGCTGGCGCGCGGCCTTCTTCGTGGTCGGCCTGCCCGGCCTGGCCCTGGCGTACGTCGTGAGTCGGCTCCCCGATCGCACGCGGGATGAGGGGCGCATCACCGGGGCATCGGCGCGGCGGGCGTCGCCGCGGGTGGCGGACTACCTGGCGATGCTCCGCACGCCGAGCTATCTCCTGAACTGTCTCGCCATGACGGCCATGACGTTCGCCGTCGGCGGGCTCGCGGCCTGGGTTCCGACGTATCTGGTGCGCGTCCGGGGGATGGAACTGGCCCAGGCCAACCTCGTCTTCGGGGTGCTCACGCTGATCAGCGGGCTGGGCGGGACGCTCTTCGGGGGGTGGATGGGAGACCGACTGCTCCTGCGGGTCCCGACGGCCTACTTCCTGGTGTCGGGTGTGGGCCTCGCGCTCAGCGCGCCGTGCGCCGCTGCGGTCATCCTGTTCGACGACATGCGGTGGGTGCTGGGGGCGATCTTCCTGGCGGAGGTGTGCATCTTCCTGAACACCGGGCCGCTGAACGCCGTCATCGCCAACGTGAGCCGGACCGAGGTCCGCGCCACGGCCTATGCCGCCAACATCTTCATCATCCATGCGCTGGGGGACGCCATCTCGCCCGCGATCATCGGCGCGGTTTCGGACCGCGTGGGGCTGGCCGCGGCCTTCTGGGTCGCGCCGGGTGTGCTTGCCCTCGCGGCCGTGTTCTGCTTCTGGGGCATGCGCCACTACGCGCGCGATGTCTCGCGCGTGGCTGATGGCTCGTAGCTCAGAAGAGTTCTCGCCATGAGCCAAGAGCTATGAGCGCTGATCCTCGAGTACGAAATGGCTGTCCGCGAGGAGCTGGCCAACTTGAAATCACAAATTGTGATTTCAAGTTGGGGCGGTCTCCGGCGGGCGTCGCCGTATGCGTTCACCGAACAAGGTGAATATCGAGATCATGCGGGCGTTCATCCGCCTCCGGCGGCTGCTGGCCTCCCGCGGGGACTTGGCGCGGCGATTGGACGAACTGGAGCAGAAGTACGATGCCCGGTTCAAGGCGGTCTTCGATGCGATCCGGCAGCTCATGGCCCCGCCGGAGAAGGCCCGGCGCTTGATCGGCTTCCGGGTCGAGGAGGCGCGGCCGGCCTATCGGAGGCGGCGAAAGCAAAGTATCAAGGCCTGACCCCGCGTGTGACCCCGCATGCACACGGTGCCGAGGCAGGAGTGCCCGCCCCAGAGACAGGTCTGTGCGAGAATAGGTAGGGCGAGAGCGGCGGGGGGCGAGCCGCAGGCACGCCACGACCAGGCCGAGAATCGAAACGGTTAATAAGGTTACTACGTCCCCGAGAACGGGAGTTGGCGCAGAAGAAGTCCATCTCGATCAACCAACTGATTGCGACCGCACTGGCCGAGAAGATGTCGGCGCTGGACGCGGCCGAATACCTCGAGGCGCAGGATATGGGACGGGATACGGGACATTGCCAAGTATGGCAAGTTGCGCCGGCCAGCTTGGCTCGCCAGGCGCCGATGTGACGTAATTGGCCGAGTCCCGTTGGCAAGAGTGACACCGAGGAAGGGTGCTGGCGAAGAGCTTGACTGGGTTGCCTGTTAATGATACGTATAGAAGTACGATAGGAGGTAGCATCTATGGGGAAGATGCCACAGATTGTACCGGTGACGGACTTACGGCAGGATGCCGCCAGCGTGCTTCGCCGCGTCCGGGATTCGAAGGAGCCGGTGTTCATCACGCAGCGCGGCCGCGCTGCGGCGGTCATGCTGAGCACCGAAGCGTATGAGCGTGTGGAACACGACCGGCAGATCCTTCGCCTCCTGGCGCGCGGGGAGAAAGGGATTGCGGCCGGGAAAGGGTTCGACCTCGACGCTGTCTTGGCGGAAGCCGACGCGCTCCTCGAAGAAGGCTAGCCGGTGAAGGTCCGGTTTGCTCCCTCCGCTAAGGTCCAGTTCCTCTCCGCACTAACCTATATCCGGCAGGAGAATCCGCCTGCCGCTCTCCGGTTTCGGAAGCGAGCGGAGTCTGTTCTACGAAGGCTCGAAAGATTCCCCGAGTTCGGGCGTCCCATCCCGGAATTCCCCGAACTGCCATATCGCGAAGTCCTTATCGCCCCGTACCGATTCTTTTATCGCGTGGAGGGGAAGATCGTGTGGATCGTCGCGGTCTGGCATGGAGCACAACTCCCGGAGGAGCCAGTTGGAAAGGGAGGCGTCTAGCCCCAGCCCGTAGCCAAAGGGGTGGCTTGTGCGGCTATAACCCCAATACCGTCACCCACTCACCCGATTCTAGGCTCGCTTCCGTAGCCGCTCGGCACGGGCGATGCCTTCGCTGATCCAGCTTCGCATCAACGCCTGATAGCTCAAGCTCTTGGCACGCGCCAGCTTCTTTGCCCGCTCGATCTGTTGCTCTTCGAGCCGGAGTGTGACCGGCTTCTTGCGGGATTGCCGCAACGTGACGCGCCGGACGTCGGGCGACACCTCGACCTCGGCGGGCTTCAACTGATTCCATTCCCATGACCTGACGACGCGGCCGGGGCTTCCGGCTTGACACGGGCGGCTGCTCTGCGGCATGCTCCAGCTACTTTCGTGTGCGCCGGCGGACTGGCTCCGCCTGGCTGTCAGCCTTCGTCATGAGCGCATGGGTGTGAACGTGTCGAGGCCGCTTCCTCTGGGCAAGTTGCCCGCCGAGCTGCTCGCCGGCCTCCTCGCCCGGCACGATACGGCGCGCGGCAACCCGCGCGTGGTCGTGGGACCGGGGGTCGGGCTGGACTGCGCGGTGCTCGACTTCGGGGATCGGTACCTCGTCCTCAAGACCGACCCGATCACGTTCGCCACCGAGGACATCGGCTGGTACGCGGTGCAGATCAACGCCAATGACATCGCCTGCTCCGGTGCCATGCCGGCCTTCTTCATGGCGACCGTCTTGCTCCCAGAGGCCGAAGGGAACCGCGAGCTGGCCGAGCGCATCTTTGGCCAGATCAGCGCGGCGTGCGCGGACCTGGGCGCGACGCTCGTGGGTGGACACACCGAGATCACCCACGGGATCGGCCGACCCATTGTGATGGGCGCGATGCTGGGTGAGGTGAGTAAGGAGCAGTTGGTCAGCGCCGCGGGAGCCGAGATCGGCGACACGGTTCTGCTGACCAAGGGCTATCCGGTGGAAGCGGTCGCCATCATCGCCCGCGAGTTTGCCTCGGCCGACCGATTCGACGCCGACTTCCTCGCACGCTGCCGCGGTTTCCTGTATGCCCCCGGCATCAGCGTCCTCAGAGATGCCCGCGTGGCGCTTCACGCCGGGAAGGTCACCGCCATGCACGATCCCACCGAGGGCGGCGTGGCCACCGGCCTGTGGGAGCTGGCCGAGGCTTCGGGTCACTCGATCGAGATCGACCCGGACGCGCTCAGGCCTCTGCCCGAAGGGGAACGTCTCTGCCGCGCGTTTGGCCTGGACCCGATTGGCTGCATCGCCTCCGGCGCCTTGCTCCTGACCACCCCCGAACCCGAGAAGATCCGGGCCGCGCTGGAGGCGGAGGGAATTCCGGCGACGGCGGTCGGGCGCGTCGTGGCCGGACGGGGCGTGAGTCTCGTGCGCCCGGAGCGGGACGAGATTGCGCGACTCTTCGACGCGAAGTAGCCACGCCAGGCCGCGGGTTCCGAGGGCAATGGGAGGGTTCTCCAGTCCGCAGCCCCCCGCGGCTTGCGCGGCATCGGGCCGACCGGTATACTGCGGAGACGGAGGTACGCTGCGTGCTCGTGCTCGGGATTGAGACTTCGACGACCCAGGGGGGCGTGGCCGTGGTGGGCCCGGCGGGCCTGGTGTGCGAGTACACCCTGAACGTCGAGGTCACGCATTCGGAGCGATTGCTGCCCGCCCTCGATCGCGTGCTCCAGGACGCGGGTCTTGATCTCGGCGCCCTGGGCGGGATCGCGGTCAGCATCGGTCCGGGCTCGTTCACGGGGTTGCGGATCGGGTTGAGCACCGCCAAGGGCATCGCCTACGCCACCGGGCTCCCCCTCGTGGGCGTGCCTACCCTGGAGGCGATGGCCTGGACGGTCCCCTACGCGCGCTTCCCGGTCTGCCCGGTCCTGGACGCCCGCAAGCAGGAGATCTACGCGGCCCTGTTCCAGTACGACGGGCAGGGGCTCACCCGCGTGATGGAAGACACGGCACTGGCGCCCGAAGCCCTCTGCCACTTGATCCGGAAGCCCACGCTCTTTCTCGGGGATGCCTTGGAGGCCTACGGGGAGGTTTTCCGGGGTCTGCTGGGGGAGAAGCTCGTCCTCCCGCCCGTGGCGTCCCGCGCGGCCCGTCCCGCCTGCGTGGCGGAACTGGGCCGACAGCGCCTCCTGCGGGGCGAAGCGGACCCGTCCGAGTCGCTCGTGCCCCGCTACCTCCGACCATCCGAGGCCGAGCTCAAGCGGCGCGGCCCCGCGCGCCGACCGGCGCGCT
>JBGPQZ010000111.1:0-9453 GCA_041489335.1 Methylomirabilia bacterium | reverse complement strand
TGGTCACGATGCGCACCCCCAGCGGGGAGTCATCCAGAGAACGGCGGAAGTTCTCTTCACTACGTCGCAGCGCCTCTTCTGCTTGCTTGCGTTCGGTGATGTCCAGGTACATTGCTCTTGTGCCCGACACCTGGCCGTCCGAATCGAATTCGCGGGCGGTCCGGAGCAGTACCGGGACCATTCGGCCGTCGCGCGCCTGGAGTTCGCGCTCCTCGGCGACAAATTCATCTCTCAGTGCGCGCTGGTAGCCGCCGCCCTCCAGTAGCTGGACCCGCGATCCGGACGTGTAAAAGTCGGCCAGTGGTCGCCCCAGCACCTCGTCCCGGCTATATCCCACGATCCGCAGGAATAGTTCGTTACAGTCCGAGATGATCGGAGCACCTGCCTCATTGCGGGTGATCACGTACATCGCGGGGGCCTCTTCGAACAGGCGATGATAGCGGTGCTGCGCCAGCCGCAGCGCCTCCTCCGCCCGCTTGCGTTCGGTGATGTCGTGCAAGATGCAGTGGGTCTGTTTGAATTGCCCGTCTTCGTCGTGCCCAACTCTCCCGTCAATGTGCACGAGGATCGTGGAACCAGCGTGCTGGACCATTTCGACATCAACGTGCACCTCGCCAGCGGCTTTGAAGCCTGGGAAGCGCTGCTTGAACGCGTCCAGTTCTTGTGGCGCGAGAAAATCACCAAACCAGCGCCCGATCACTTGGTCGCGCGAGTATCCCAGCAGATCGAGCCACGCCTGGTTGACGTCAATAAAGCATCCTTCCGCATCTAACGACTGATAGCCCAGCGGCGCTCGCTCGTAGAGACGCCGGAAACGCTCTTCGCTCTCTCGCAGGGCCTCCTCCGTTCGTTTTCGCGCCGCCAGGTTCCCCAGCCAATGGCGTAAGGTGGCCGCCGGACGGTCGGTTCCCAGGAGGTCTTGCGGGGGGAGATAGTAGAAGTTATCGTGGACTGCCGTTCCCACCACGGCGGTCGGATGGGTGGCGAGCACCTCTAGAAGCACTGCCGGATCAAACCGTCGGCGATCATACTGGCATAGGCCCAGGCACTGGCTGCCAGGGAAAAAGGTGTTCAGTTTGGCTTCGTACTCGATGAGCCGGCCAGAGCCGGGCAGCCCCCGCAGCGCCCAAGTCATTTCGCCGCTGGTGCGCAGCGCCGTGTAGCCCTCCGCCAGGGCACGCGCGGTTTCCGACCGCAGCAGGGCGATCATTCCATCGGGGTCAAAGACGCCCTGCCGCATATAAGCGTCATCGCGGGTGAGGATGCACAGTTGTCCCCGTGCCAGGTAGGCCTCAACCTCCAGACCATCCTCACGCAAATAGGCCAAAACGGCCTCGGCGGTCCGGGCATCCACGATATAGAGGACCTTCTCCCCGCGCTCCAGCCCTTGGCGCAAATACGGCGTGAGTACTGCCCGGTGTTCCTCCTCCGTCTCGTATAGGCAACACAGATGATCCCCGGGCACCAAGCCCGTTATTGCCCGTAACGAATACGTGGGTGCCATAGGCAATGCCCTCCTCTCACGAGAGGATCTAGAGTTGTCACCTTGACGCTGTGTTGAGGCCCCCTGTCATCGACTGCGCCGTCCCGAAACGCCGCAGAGAGAGGGCCCCTCCCCCTTTGGGAAAGATGGGAATGACCCGGCCGCACGCCGAGCGGGACGGCCGGGGCCTTTTCCAGGAGCGACGTGGCGACCAACGAAGGGCCCGCCTCCGCCGCACGGAGATGGAGGCCGAATCGCTGCGCCTCTGCCACGAAAGTGACGAGTCGGAACCCAGGACGCAGGAGAACGGGGTCCATCCCACACCAGTATGCTTTCCGCACGCCAGGCGTCCTCAGGGCTTCAGCCGTGGTCCGTGGCTGATCCCAGATGATGGCCGGCGCCTAACTACTCCTTGAACGCGATCTCGAGGGCAGCGTCGATGTCGCTAAGCTTGATCGGTTTCCGGAGCAACATGGCCGGCCCGTACTCCAGGGCAGCCAGGGTCTCTTCGTGATGAGGGAAGCCGGTGATGAGGACCACCAGGGCCTCGGGATTGCGCCGCTTGATGGCCTTGAGGACGGAGGCTCCCCCGAGCGCGGGGAGCAGGATGTCGAGGAAGATGAGATCGAAGGGCTCCTGTCGGGCGATCCGCAGAGCCTCCCGGCCGTCCTTGGCCAGGACCACCTCGTACCCTTTCGCCTCCAGCGCAGCTTCGAACGCCTCCCGCACGACGGCCTCATCGTCCACGACGAGAATGCGCCGCGGCACCGGGGCCTCCAGGGTCACGGGGATCTGGTTCTCCGCGAGGAACGTGCGGAACTCGGCCCGGGCGATGCGGTAGTGACCTCCGGGCACGCGGTAGGCCTTCAGTTTTCTCGCCCGGATCCAGCGGAGGACCGCGACGGGCGTGACATGGAGGAGGCGTGCGACCGTGCCGGTGCTCAGCGGTTTCTCGTCAGCCATGGCGCTCCTCGTTGTTTGTCTTGTTAGCGTTGGTACTATAGTATCTATTTCATCGGTCTGTCAACGGACATCCCGCTGCGCGCTCTCTCCCACGCGCCCTCTCGACGCGGGGCCTTTTATCACGCCGGCCCGGGTTTCCGCGCGGATTCCAGGGAGTTCGGGGTCAGGCTTTGCTATTTTGCTATTGCTCGCTCCCCACCCCCAGGTTATCCTCCGCTCCGGAGCCTCCCCGCCATTTCTCCGTCCAAGGAGAGTGACGTATGGCGCGCCCGCCCCGCCTCGATGTTCCTGATGCCTTCTACCATGTGATTGCCCGCGGCAATCAGCGGCAATCCGTATTTCGCGACGACACGGATTTCCGACACTACATCGAATTACTCACCTACTATCAGCAACGGCATAGATTCACCCTCTACGCCTACGTCCTCATGCCAAACCACGTTCACCTGCTGATTTCGCCCCATCACATTCGACTGGCGAAGAGCATGCAAGGTCTGCAGCAGAGTTACACCCAGTTTTTCAACAAGCGCCACCGACTAGTGGGGCACTGCTTCCAGGGACGATACAAAGCAATCCTCTGCGACGTGGACGCTTACCTCTTCGAACTGCTTCGCTACGTCCATCTGAACCCTGTGCGCGCTGGGCTCGCAGACACACCGGAGGGTTACCCCTGGAGTAGCCATTCGCTCTATCTGACCGGGCACGATTCAGGGGGCGTGGCCGTCGAAGACATTCTCCGTCAGTTCTCCTCGACACGTGATCACGCCGTCGTCGCGTATCGGGCGTTCGTGCGAGACGGGCTTCCCGAGGGGCACCGCCAGGACCTATATACTGTCGTGTCCCAGCGCCTGTTGGGTGACGACCGCTTCGTCGAGCGCATGGAGAAACAGGCTCCGCGGCATCCACAGAAACCTCCTGTGAAGCTCCACCTCGACACTCTCGCGCCACAGATTGGCCGGATCCTGGGCGTGTCCGAGGTCCACCTCCATGACGAGGGACGCTCCCGCGCGGCCGCCTTGGCGAGAGCGATTATCACGTACATCGCTCGTGAGGAAGGCGCCATCCCGCTCACAGCATCCGCCTGCCACTTCAAGCGCGACCCCGCCACCCTCAGCCTCGCCCTCCAACGGTTGGAGGCCCGCATGGGGCAGGATCCGGCGCTGGTAGCGAAAATCGACCATCTCCGGCGCATCATTCGGCGTGGCGCCGCCCGGAAGATGGATAAGCAAATTAGCAAAGCCTGACCCCTATCCGGGTGGGTTCAGTCCGGGAAGCTCAAGGTGCGGGTCAGCCGGACGTTGCCCTTGCAGGACGCGGCCGAGGCACACCGGCTGCTCGAAGGGCGGAAGACGACCGGGAAGGTGCTGCTGATTCCCTGAGGCGTGACAAGAGATCGTCGAGCAGGGAGTCTTCTCCCGTCTGTTCTATTATGGGACGGTTAATACGCTCCACGCTTCACGACCGACGCTTCACGTTCTACTGCTGGCCCGCCTCGACAGGCAACGGGGCGATGGGGATCGTAGGAGGCGTTGGAGGGGAAGGAGGCGCCGGCGCCTCGGGGGCCGCCGCCGGTGACCCCATGTCGCCGCGGATGAAGAACTCGGTGATGCCCTCGGGATCACTCGCATCCGCGGGGAGCCCCGTGTGATAGTTCACGCGCGCAGGCAAGACGTCCTCGGGGATGGGAATCGGTTCGGGCGTGACCCCCTGGAGGGCGCGCCGCATGAAATCGGCCCAGACCGGCGCCGCCAGCCGCCCGGCGGTCTCGTGCGAGCCGAGGGATCGCGGCTGATCGAACCCCACCCACAATCCCGCGACCAGGCGGGCCGTGTAGCCCAGGAACCACAGATCCATGGCCTCCTGACTGGTGCCCGTCTTGGCCGCCAGGTCCCAGCCGGGCAGCTTCGCACGCTTGGCCGTGCCCCGCTGCACCGCCCCCTGCAGCACGCTGGTGGTGAGGAACGCCACCTCCTCGCGCAGGACCCGCTCGCCCGAGGGCTCCATCGTCTCCAGCACCTCGCCGCTCGGCCCGACCACACGCCGGAGGCCCGTCGGCGGAACGCGGACGCCCCGATTGGCCAGGACCGCGTAGGCCGAGGCCAGCTCGAGGAGGTTCACCTCGGACACCCCCAGGGCCAGCGCGTACTCCCGCCGGAGGTCGGACTTGATCCCCAGGCGATGCGCGAGTTGGATGATCGGATCCACGCCCACCGCCTCCAGCAGGCGCACCGTCGGGACGTTGATCGATTCTTCCAGGGCCTGACGCAACGTGACCGGCCCGCGGAACTGCCGGTCGAAGTTGTCCGGGCTCCACTCCACCATGCGGCCGTTCTGCGGGATGGAGTAGCTGATGGGGAAGTCCTCGATCAGGTTCGTCGGCGCAAAGCCGCGCTCGAACGCCGTCGTGTAGACGAAAGGCTTGAACGTCGAGCCGGGCTGCCGGTGAGCCTGCACCACGCGGTTGAACTGGCTCTTGCCGTAGTCAACCCCCCCCACCATGGCGCGGATCTCGCCGGAGGCGGGCTCCAGCGCCACCAGGGCTCCTTCCAGGGCGGCGGGCTCGGACGCGCCCGCCTTCCGCTTGGCGGCCAGCGCCTTCTCGATATTCCGAACGCCGCCCCGCAGGACCTCCACGGCCTGCCGCTGCACCTCCAGGTCCAGCGTCGTGTAGATGCGCAATCCTCCCTTGGCCAGGAGGACGCGGCCGTACTTGGGCTCCAGCTCCCGCCGGATGTAGTCCACGAAGTAGGGGGCGACTCCCCGGATCTTGAAGAAGGGGTTCAGCGTCACCGGCAAAGCCGTGGCCGCCTTGGCCTGGGCCGCCGTGATGTAGTTTTCGGTCTGCATCCGCTTGAGGACGATGTCCCGGCGGGCTCGCGCGCGCTTCATGTCCGTGAACGGCGAGTACGAGCTGGGGGCCTTGACGAGCCCCGCCAGGAGGGCTCCCTCGGCCAGGCTGAGCCGCTCGACCGACTTGCTGAAGTAGATCCGCGCCGCGGCCTCGATCCCGTAGGCCCCGCCGCCGAAATAGATGGTGTTCAGGTACATCTCCAGGATCTTGTCCTTGCTGTAGCGCTGCTCGATCTCGCGGGCAAGCTGGAATTCCTTCACCTTCCGCGTCAGCGTGCGCTCGGGGCTGAGGAACAGGCTCTTGGCGAGCTGCTGGGTGATGGTGCTCCCCCCCTCGCGCACCTTGGCCGCGGCCAGGTTCCGGATGGCGGCGCGCGCCATCCCCTTCAGGCTGATGGCGCCGTGCTGATAGAACTGGGCGTCCTCGACGGCCAGCACGGCCTGTTGGACCGACTTCGGAATCCGCGCCAACGGGACGAAGATACGGAACTCCGCGGCCAGGGAGGCGAAGGGCTCGTCCCGGCTGCCGTAAAGGATGCTGGGCTCGCCCGGCTGGAAGATCTCGAGGCGATCCAGGTTCGCCAGATCCTTCTCGGGATCGGCGCTGAATCCGAAGGCCGCGGGGGCGGCCCCGATCGAGAACGTGAGGCCGATGAGGATGAGGGCGCGTGTCCACATAGGCAATTATGATATCACGCCAGACCGGCGCCGGTGGAGTCGGAAATACGCCGCCGAAATACCCAACCGCTCTTCCTGGCGGCCTTGTCCCCCGAGGGCGGAATGGCGATTTGAATCTCCCATCGGTTCGGCGCGGAAATTTGATTCCGGCGACTCGGCGGCCTATGGTAGGATGTCTCCGCTTTCGGCCCGAAGCGTGAGGGTGAACCGCAACGGATGCAACGGCGCGGCCTTCGGCTCGCTGCCTCCGGGCAGCTCCTTGCGGTCTTCGGAAGCTTCGCGTTCGGTTGGTTGGATCCACACGCGCGAGCGCCGCCCAGGGAGGATCAGATGGGGACAGCCGTGTACGAGACGAACTGCCCGGGGCTTCCGTTCCAGGGCCGGGGCAAAGTCCGCGACATCTATGATTTGGGCGATGCCCTGCTGATCGTCGCCTCGGATCGGATCTCGGCCTTCGACGTGGTGATGGCGAATCCCATCCCGGACAAGGGCAAGATCCTCACGCAGATCTCCACCTTCTGGTTCAGCCGGATCGGAGACCTCGTTCCCATTCACCTGCTCGCGACGGACGTGGCCGCCTTCCCGCCGGCCTGCCAGCCGTACGCCGAGGCCCTCCGCGATCGGTCGATGCTGGTCAGGAAGGCTCGCGTGTTCCCCTTCGAGTGCGTCGTCCGCGGCTACCTGAGCGGCTCGGGCTGGAAGGAGTACCGAGAGAGCGGCAGCGTCTGCGGCATCCGCCTGCCCGGCGGTCTCGTCGAGTCGGATCGGCTGGCGGAACCCATCTTCACGCCGGCCACCAAGGAAGAGGTCGGCACCCACGATGTGAATGTGTCGTTCGACCGGATGGTACACGACCTCGGCCCGGAGCTGGCCGAACGCCTCCGCACGCTGAGCATCGCGATCTATCGCCGCTCCCGCGACATTGCCGAGAGCCGGGGGATCATCCTGGCGGACACGAAGTTCGAGTTCGGGCTGGCGGGCGAGACCCTGATGCTGGTGGACGAGGTGCTGACCCCCGACTCGTCCCGGTTCTGGCCGATGGACGCCTACCGGCCAGGCGGTCCCCAGCCGTCCTTCGACAAGCAGTTCCTGCGCGACTACCTGCTCTCGATCAAGTGGCCGCAGAAGCCTCCACCGCCCCCCCTGCCGCCCGAGATCGTCGCCAGGACGCGGGAGAAGTACCTGGAGGCCTACCAGCGGCTCCTCGGCCACCCGGCCCCGTTCGCCTAGCCCCGCGGCCGAGAATCAGTAGAACCGCCAAGCCGCCAAGGGCCCCGACCGTACCCCTCCGGCAAAAAGTCAAATAAGCCGCAACGTCCCCAAAACTTTGGGGACGTTGCGACGTTTGAGACTTTTTCCCTCATCCCTCTTGGAGCTGTTTGCGGACGGCGGGCGGGATCTCCACGGCCCGGCCGAGGCCATAATCCAGCCAGACCAGGACCACCTGCCCGTCCCCGATGAGTTCGTCCATCCCCTTGCGGAACACTCCGAACGACAAGATGAAGCTCCGATTGCGCACCTCGTCACCGCGGAGGCCGACCTCGATTTCGGCGGGATAGAAGAGCTGACGGTTGAATCAGCGGCCCTTGGCGGGCTTGATCTTCCGAAGCTTCGGCACCTGCTTCAGGATGGCGCGCTTATCTCGTTCGAAGGCGCTGCGCGGTACCTTGCGGCCGACGGTGGGCGCTCGACGTCCCATTCGACACCTCCGATCAATCGCGTGCGGCGCGTGACCCCGAAACCTGAACCCCAAGACGGAATGGCAGGGCGCCGTCGTGCTCGCGTCTCACTGCCTGCGTGCTCCCCGGCACACATCCTCACCAAACGACTGGCAACAGCCCAGACTTCGCGATATAAGTAGCCCCGAGGAATCCATATGGGCTACGAGATCTCTGCAGGCGTCATCCTCTTCCGCTATCAGCCGTCCCGCCAGTACTTGGTCCTGGACTACGGCTCTCACTGGGATTTCCCCAAGGGCCACCTCGAGGCCGGCGAGGATCTCGAAACCACGGCCCAGCGGGAGCTGCAGGAGGAGACGGGCGTCCGGGATGCGCGCTTCCTTCCCGGATACCAGCAGCGAATCTGCTATTTCTACCGCCGGGCCGGCGAGCGCATGCAGAAGGAGGTCGTCTTCTTCCTGGCGGAAACCCCGCACGGCGACGTCACGATCTCCCAGGAGCATTGCGGTTACGCGTGGCTGCCCTGCGAGGCCGCCCTGCGCCGGTTGACGTTCAAGAGCGCCCGCGACCTCCTCACCGCCGCCGAACGGTTTCTCCAACACCATTCTCCGAATGACCAATGACCAATTCCCAATGACCAATGGCAATACCTCCGCTGGTCATTGGCTATTTGTCATTAGTCATTGGTCATTTGCCATTGGTTATTTCCCCATCAGACGGGCGGCAATGGCGCGGGCGGCCAGCACCCCCGAGGCCGAGGCCTGCACCAGTCCCCGGCTCACGCCGGCTCCATCCCCCACCGCGAACAGGCCGGCGATCTCGGTCTCCAGCGTGGGCGCCAGCTTGAGCTGGAGCGAATAGAACTTCACCTCCACCCCATAGAGCAGCGTGTGGATCGAGTTCACGCCGGGGATCAACCGGTCCAGCGCCTCCAGCATCTCCAGGATGTCCGCCAGGTAGCGGTACGGCAGGACCAGGCTGAGGTCCCCGGGCGTGGCCTCCCGGAGCGTCGGCTCCACCAATCCCTTGCCGAGTCGGCCCGGGGTGGACCGCCGCCCCTGCCTGAGATCCCCCAGCCGCTGCACGATCACCTCCCCGCCCAGCATGTTGGCCAACCGCGCGATGTATTGCCCGTACGCGATCGGTTCGCGGAACGGCTCGGTGAAGGTCTTGCTCACGAGCAGCGCGAAGTTTGTGTTGGCGGTGGGGCGGTGGGCGTAGCTGTGACCGTTGACCGTGTAGAGTCCGCCCAGGTCCTCCCGGATGACTTCCCCGTGCGGGCACATGCAGAACGTCCGCACCATGTCCTCGAAGTGGCGCGTGTGGTACAGGATCTTGGCCTCGTAGGTCACCCGCGTGATGTCCTCCATCACCGAGGCGGGCACCTCGATCCGGACGCCGATGTCCACGGGGTTGATGGCCGTGTGGAGGCACAGTCGCTCCGCCTCCTTGGCCAGCCAGGAGGAGCCTTCTCGGCCGGGGGCCAGGACCACGCAGGCGGATTCGATCTCCGTCCCGTCCTCCAGGCGCACGCCCGTGACGCGGCCGTCCGCCACGCGCACCTCCGCCACCGGCGTCCCGCAGCGCGTGACCACCGGCCCGGCCAGGTGGTCCCGCAGTCGCAGGAGGAGCGCCTCGCAGCCCTCGGTGCCGAGGTGGCGGTAGCGGCTGGGGATCAGCTTCATGTCCAGCCGCGCCGCCTCGCGCTGGAGTCGCGCGACGGCCTCCGTATCCCCCCCGTGGATTTCCCCCGGGGCGCCGAACAACCGGTACGTCTCGTCGACGTACTCGACCAGCTCA
>JBGPQZ010000110.1:0-9459 GCA_041489335.1 Methylomirabilia bacterium | reverse complement strand
TCTCTTTCCGTGACCTCTTGGTGCGGTTGTGGCAAGTGATCCCGGCGTTGCTCATGCCGGTGATCATTGTGGGAGGGATCCTGGGAGGCATCTTCACAGCCACCGAGGCGGCAGCCGTAGCGGTGGCGTATGCGGTTCTGGTGGGGTTCCTGGTTACCAAGGAACTAAAATGGCGGGACATCCCACCTGCTTTGCTGAAGGCCGACCTCACCACGTCTGTGGTCTTTATGCTCATCGCCACGTCCAACGTCGTCTCCTGGCTGCTCACTACTCAGCAGGTTCCTCGCCTGATCGCGCAGTTTCTGCGGGATGTGGCCCCCAGCCCTTGGATCTTCCTCTTGATCGTGAACATCTTCCTGCTGATCGTCGGCTGCTTGATTGACCTCAGTGCCGCCATGATCATGTTCGTGCCTATCCTGGCGCCGGTGGCGATGACCTACGGCGTGGACCCGCTCCATTTCGGGTTCATCGTGGTGCTCAATTTGGTCATCGGGCTGCTGACTCCGCCGGTCGGGGTCTGCCTCTTTGTGGTCGCCGGAATCGCCAGAATCTCGCTGGAGCGTCTGGTCCGAGCGGTCTGGCCGTTCTTGCTCTGGCAGATCGCGGTGCTGGTGCTGGTGACCTACGTACCCACCGTCTGCACGGCGATCCCGCGACTCTTCGGGTACTAGTGAGGTCCCGACCGATACGCAGCAATCCAGGAAAGGAGGTGGTCAAGTCTCCGCGACACTCGGCAGGCCGTACACCTCGTGGGTAATCTCGGATGAGGAGAGGAGGGTAAGCACCATGTTGAAGCGAGTTGCGTTGATTGGGGTGGCGATCGGTATGTTGATTTTGCTGGGGCTGTCGCCCGGCGGGCTCCCGACGGTTCATGCCGCGCAGTTCGAGATCCGGCTCGGGCATCCCGACCCCGCGGACATCTACACGTCCCGCAAGGCCGCGGGGTCCACGGTCTTCAAGCACATGGTCGAGAACGAGACGGACGGCGCCGTGAAGGTCAACTTGTACCCGGCCGGGCAGATTGGCGGGGAGCGCGAAGTGGCCGAGGCCGTGAAACTGGGCAGCGTCCAGGTCGGGATGCTGTCCGGCCCGTTCAGTGGGTTCTGCCGGGAGGCGCAAGTGTTCGATATGCCCTATCTCTTCCCGTCGCTCCTCGTGGCGTATCGGGTGTTGGAGGGGCCGTTCGGCAAGGAGTTGGCGGAGGAGTGCCTGAAGAAGACCGGTATGCGCATCCTGACCTACGCCCAGGTCGGCTTCCGGAACTTCACGAACTCCGCGCGCGTCATCAAGACCCCTGCGGACCTGAAAGGGCTGAAGTTCCGGGTGATGGAGAACCCGGTCTACATGAACCTCGTGCGGTCCATGGGGGCTGCGCCGACGCCGATCCCCTGGCCCGAGACCTACACGGCCCTCCAGCAGAAAGTCGTGGACGGGCAGGAGAACCCGATCTCCTCGATCAAGTTCGCCAAGCTGTATGAGGTGCAGAAGTACATGACCATGGATGGGCATACCTTCGGCGTGAGCTTCATGCTCATTAACGAGAAGTTCTTCCAGAGCCTGCCGAAGGAATTCCAGGTGATCGTGAAGAATGCGGCTTTGACCTCAGCCGTTTCCGAGAACGGGATCGACAACCTCGATAATTCCATCGGCCTCCAGTTCTTGAAGGACAAGGGGATGGAGGTGTACGTCCCGACGGCCGCCCAGAAGGCCCAGTTCAGGGCCGTGGCACAGCCGGCGGTCATGGAGTACCTGGAGAAGCAGATCGGCCGCACCTGGATCGATAAGGTGTTGAACGCCGTCAAAGCGGCGGAAGCTGAGTTGGCGCAATAAAGGGGATCTCGCACTCGCATGGACTCGCGTTGGGGACATGCGCAGGTCCAGGCCAACTCGATCGTACTCCGAGGAGCGGGAGGGCCGGAACGCACTGTGCCGCGAGGGTGGGCCATGTGGGCTTACCCTCGTGGCGCACGTGCTGAAGTGAAGGAGGTGTCGCTTCCTATACTCGTGAGGTCGGTCGAACGATGGTGATCCGGTTCTTCGCCAGTATCCGGAACGTGACGGGGGAGAAAGAAATCGAGTGGGACCAACCGACGCCCACGCTGGGCGAACTGCTTCGCCTGCTGGCAGAGCGTTACGGCCCGCAGTTTCGAGGCTGGGTGCTCGATGGTGAGGATTTGGGCAGCTCCGTCATGGTCGTGATCAACGGCGAAGACGCGCGGCACCAGGCAGGGCTCGAAACGCGCCTCGCCCCGACAGATGTCGTCTCGATCTTGCCCATCATGGCCGGCGGGAATCTCGCGCAAGGCTGACCCGCCTCATGTGGCAGGTGGTTCCGATATGACGGGATCCTGACCTGCCAACATACGGAGGCGAGATTTCCGCAGGCCAGAGCACTGTGGTGGCGAAGCGCCGCGAGCGCGCTCGTGCCATCGGTTGCCCGTTTCTCCCTTCCATTGACCTCCTTCGGTTTCCACGCCAAGACACCGGACGTGCCCCGTTCCCCAACAAATTACTGCTTGACCGGTGGCGTGACGTGCCTTAGGTTCGACCCTGCTTCACGGCGGCTGGGTGGGGAAGGTGCGAGGGCGATGACGGGATACAAGCGGAACATCATTCTCGGCGGCTTCATGGCGACGGGAAAATCCTCCGTCGGGAGACGCCTGGCCATCGTGCTGGGGTACGATTTCCTCGACCTGGACACGCTCATCGCCGCTGAGACCGGCATGCCGATTTCCCAGATCTTCGCCATGCAAGGAGAAGACGCGTTCCGGGCCCTCGAGGCTCGCATGGTGGAGCGGGTCGCCGGTCGAACGGGCTGCGTCGTGGCCACCGGCGGCGGAACGATCGCGAATCCGCGCAACCTGGAGGCGCTGAAACGGAGCGGCGTGGTTGTCACGCTCACGGCGGACCCCGACACGATCTTGGCGCGGATCGGCCCGACGGAGGATCGGCCGATGCTCTGGGGAGGGGACAAGCGGGAGCGAGTCCGGCTTCTCTTGGAGCAGCGGGCCGACGCGTACGCCAAAGCCGATCTGATCGTGGATGCCTCGGCCCACACCATCGATCACGTGGTGAACCATATCCTGGACTTTCTGACCCTGCATCACGTGATCGCGCGGCGGACAACCGTTAACCTTCCGTCTATGGCCGAGAGCTTCCGCATTGCACTAGGACCGCGCTCCCACGAGGTGATCATCGGTCCGGGCCTCCTGGGCGAGGTAGGAAGGTTGGTCAAGGATCTGGGCTTGGCTCAGACTGGGGTTCTGCTCACTAATCCCAATGACAATCGGTTGTTCGGCGAGCGTGTGGTCCGGTCCCTCGCCGACGCCGGCTTTACCGTCACGTGCGTCGAACTCACCGAGCGGGAAGAGGCCAAAGGGCTCGAGACACTTGGGTGGTTGTACCGGCAGATGGCGGCGCAGCGGCTGGAGCGGCGGTCGCCGGTCTTCGCGCTTGGCGGCGTCGTGACAGGAGAGATAGCCGGTTTCGCCGCCGCAACCTATCTCCGGGGCCTGCCGTTGGTCCAGATCCCGACGTCGCTCATCGCGCAGGTGGACACCAGCATCGGCGGCAAGGTTGCCGTGAATCTCCCCGAGGGGAAGAATCTGGTGGGGGCCTTCTATCAACCGCGCCAGGTGATTAGCGACGTCGAGACCTTGGCCTCCCTCCCCGGGTGGGAATTCCGTGCTGGGTTAGCGGAGGTGGTGAAGATCGCCGCCATCCGCGACCGGGAGCTCTTCGAATACCTCGAGAAGAACGTCGAGGAGGTGCTGTCACAAGATCTCCGGGCCTTGGTCCGGCTCGTGCGCCGCGCCTGCGAGATCAAGGCGTCTATCGTGGAGGCAGACGAGTGGGAGACCGATGTCCGATCCATCCTCAACTTCGGCCACACGGTCGGCCACGCCGTGGAGACAGCGACGGGCTACCAGGGGCCGAACCACGGTGAGGCAGTCGCCATGGGGATGGTGGTGGCCGCCAGCATGGCGGTCCGACGGAAGATATGCCCCGTCGAGGCGCTGGATCGCCTGAAGAGGTTGTTGCAGGCGTTCGGTCTGCCCACCAGCCTGCTGGTCGACGCCGCGGAGGTGCTGCGTTTCGTGCGGTACGACAAGAAGATTCAGGACCGTCAGGTCCGGTTTGTCCTGCTCCAGGGGATCGGAGACGCGGTGGTCACGTCGCTTGAGTCTCCAGACGAGCTGGAGGCCGCGCTGAAGGCGTGCGCCTGACCCGGAACGGTCTCGAGACATTGTCCTTCCGCGCGCAGGGAGATTCTTGCTGTCAGACGCGAAACCCGATACCGAGGAGGCAGTCTCTCCCCCATGGATGCACTGCGTGTGAGCCTGAAAGGCCGGGCGTACGACATCTTCGTAGGGTCGGACCTGCTGCGCCAGTCCGGCGATATGATCGGACGGCTGGAGCTCGGGCGGCGCCTCGGGCTGGTGACGCATCCGGCCTTGGCGGAGACGCACGGGTATGCGCCGGCCGTCGTCACCTCGCTGCGCGAGGCTGGTCACGAGGTGAGCCTGGTCACCGTTCCCCCCGGCGAAGACAGCAAATCTTTGGACCAAGCGGCCCGCCTCTGTCGCGAGCTGGTGCGTGCCGGATTGGATCGCGGGTCCGCCATCCTCGCCCTCGGCGGCGGGGTGGTCGGCGACCTCGCGGGGTTCGTTGCGGCCACGCTCTTCCGGGGCATTGCCTTCATCAACCTCCCGACCACGCTCTTGGCGCAGGTGGACAGCAGCGTGGGGGGGAAGACCGGCGTCAATCTGCTGGAGGGCAAGAATCTGGTGGGCGTCTTCCACCAGCCCTCATTAGTGGTGGCGGACGTCCTGACGTTGCGGACACTCCCCGAGCGAGAGTTCCGATCGGGGCTCGCCGAGGTCGTCAAACACGCGATGATCGCCGATGCGGATCTTTTTCGAATGCTGGAGGTGGAAGGGGACCGGATCCTGGCGCGGGATCCGGCAATCCTCCAAGCTGTGGTCGCTCGGAACTGCGCGATCAAGGCCAGGATCGTGGAGGCCGACGAGCGCGAAGGGGGATTCCGGGCGGTCCTGAACTTCGGCCACACCGTGGGACACGCGGTGGAAGCTGAACTCGGCTACGGGGTAGTGACTCATGGTGAGGCGGTCGCCTACGGGATGATGGCGGCGGCGGCTCTCTCGGTGCGACGAGGATTGTGCCCCGCGGAGGATGCGCGGCGTCTAGAGACCCTTCTCAAGCGGTTCAGCCTCCTTCCGGCGTGGCTTCCACAGCCGGAAGCCCTGGAGAAATATGTAGTTAGAGATAAGAAGATGCGCGACGGGGTACTCCAATTCGTGTTGACACCCGGGGTGGGAAGTGTTACCCTCGCGCCGGTTTCCGACCGGCAGGAGCTCCGACAAGCCCTTCGCGACGTTCGATTTTGACCACGAATTGCATTTCCAGGGACACTGCCAGCGGACAGGGAGCGCCTTCAACGAGCTGCCGGGTGAATTGTCGGATGCTGGCAGATTCAGTGTGCCCACGGTGGTGCCCGTCCGGGATGGCCGGGTCGGGACGACGGGAAGCGTGAGGCGGCAGGTTCATGGCGGATCCCAGAGGGCCCTCATTCGTCGAATTGGCAGAGGCCTACCGCAAGGAGGGCCTGTTCGAGGATGCCATCCGCATCTGCCGGGATGGCCTGGCGCGCTTCCCCGCGTCGGTCCGCGCGCGGGTGGTCTTGGCGCAGGCGCTCCTCGATCGAGGCGCCGTGGAGGATGCCGCGGCGGAGTTCGCCGCGGCCGAGGCCACCGGGTCGGACGATCCGGATCTTGAACGGCTGCGCCGGGAGATCGAGTTGCGGCAGGTCCCGTCGGCGGGGACGGGCGGGACGCTCGGGCAGCCGAGGCTGGCACCGAACGGGTGGATGCCGGAAGGATCCCGCCCCATCGAGCCCCCCGTGCTGACGCTGGACACCGCGGCGGGGGAGGGCGCGCGGGCCAACCTGGGGCAGGCGAATACCAACGACCCCCTGGCCAGCCCGACCCTGGCCCGCCTCTACCAGAACCAGGGCGACTCGGCGAGGGCCGAGACCATCCTGAGGGCCCTGGGGCGAGAGGGCAAGTCGGGCTACCTCACGCAACTTCAGGCCCTGCGCCGGGCGGCGCAGCGGGCCCAGAAGACCCGGGGGCGCTGACGGGATCGAGGTGCACCTGTCGAACATTCACGCGCGAACCGTTTCGGCGCCACTCGCTGACGGCCGAGGTTTCGGTAGGCCTGATCAGCGGATTCGGCGCCGAGAGCTACCGGCTGGGCCTGCGGGCGGCCCTCGCACATCTCGCGGTCCGTTCCTCCCGCGCGGAGAAACGGCGGGGGGACCGACGGAAGAGGAGTGAGGGAACGTGATTCTGGCTGGGGACTTGCGACCAGGCATGAAAGTCGAGATGGATGGTGTCCCCTTCGTAGTCATCGACTATCAGTGGGTGAAGCCGGGGAAGGGGGGCGCTTTCAATCGCACGAAGATGAAGAACATGCGCACGGGTTCCATCATCGAGCGCACCTTCCGCTCCGAGGAGAAGCTGGAGCAGGCCGTCCTCGAGGAACGCCGCGCCCAGTTCATGTACCGGAGCGACGACGAATTCCACTTCATGGAAACCGAGACCTTCGAGCAGTTCTTCCTCCCGGAAGCGCAGCTGGGTGATGCGCAGAACTATCTGAAGGAAGAGATGGTCGTCACCATCCTGTCGCATCGGGGCAGCCCCCTCCGCGTCGAGGTCCCCACCTTCGTCGAGCTCACGGTGACCGAGGCCGATCCGGGCGTGCGGGGAGACACCGCCTCCGGCGGTTCCAAGCCCGCCACGTTGGAAACGGGTGCGGTCATTCAGGTGCCCCTCTTCATCAACGTGGGGGATCGCCTCCGAGTGGACACGCGCACCGGCACCTATATCGAGCGCGCCTGAGGGGAGGGCGCATGGACCTGAAGGAGTTGCGGGCGCTCCTCCGGCTGATGGAGGGAAGCGACCTCGAAGAGCTGGAACTGGAGGAGGGCGGCCGACGCGTGCGCATCCGCCGGCGCGCCGCTGCCGTCGTTCCCGCGGCGCAGGCAACCCGGGGGCCGAGCGGGGCTCCCGCCGTCGCCAAGCCGACGCCCACGGCGGGCCTGGCCGGGCCCGAGGCCACCGGCCTCGTCCCGGTGGAATCGCCCATGGTCGGCACCTTCTACCGCGCCCCCGCGCCAGACGCCGAGCCCTACGTGAAGGAGGGTGACCTTGTCCGAAAGGGCACGGTGGTGTGCATCATCGAAGCCATGAAGCTCATGAACGAGATCGAGACGGAGGTGGCCGGTCGCATGGCGAAGGTGCTGGTCGAGAACGGCCAGCCGGTCGAGTTCGGGCAACCCTTGTTTCTGATCGAGCCTGCCTAACCTTGTTCTCCAAGATCCTGATCGCCAACCGGGGCGAGATCGCCGTCCGGATCATCCGAGCCTGCCGCGAGCTGGGCGTGGAGACGGTGGCCGTTTACTCCCAGGCGGACGTGGAGGCCCTGCACGTGGAGCTGGCGGACGAGGCCGTCTGCATCGGCCCGGCGCCGGCCAAGCAGAGCTACCTCAAACTGGATCGGATCCTCAGCGCGGCGGCCATCACCGGGGCGGAGGCGATTCACCCGGGGTACGGCTTCCTCGCCGAGAACCCTCACTTCGCGGATGTCTGCGAGCAGTCCGGGCTGACGTTCATCGGGCCGCCCGCCGCAAGCATCCAGGCGATGGGGGACAAGGCGGCGGCCCGGCGGCTGGCCGAATCCCAGGGTGTCCCCGTGCTGCCGGGGAGTCGCCAGCCGGTCCACGACCTGGAGGAGGCGAGACGGGTGGCCCGCGAGATCGGCTTCCCCCTGATCATCAAGGCCAGCGCCGGAGGCGGTGGCAAGGGGATGCGGGTGGTCGCCGAACTGGACGGGCTGGAATCGGCCCTGGCCACGGCCGCGGCCGAGGCGGCCGCGGCCTTCGGCGACGCCGCGGTGTACCTGGAGCGCTACCTCGCAGACCCGCGACACGTGGAGGTGCAGATCCTCATCGACGGGCAGGGGACCGGGATTCACCTGGGGGAGCGCGACTGTTCCATCCAGCGCCGGCACCAGAAGCTGCTGGAGGAGTCTCCGTCTCCCGCGCTCGGCGAGGCGCGGCGCGCGGCCATCGGCCAGGCCGCCTTGCGCGTCGCCCACGCGGCGGGATACCGCAATGCAGGCACCGTGGAATTTCTCCTGGATGCACACGGGAACTTCTACTTCATGGAGATGAACACCCGCATCCAGGTGGAGCACCCCGTGACCGAGATGGTCACCGGGCTGGACTTGGTCAAGGCGCAGATCCGGATCGCCGCCGGGGAGCCCCTGCCGCTCGCCCAGAAGGACGTGGTCTTCTCCGGGCACAGCCTGGAGTGCCGGATCAATGCCGAGGATCCGGACCGGTTCCTGCCCGCACCGGGCCGCGTGACCGATCTCCGGCTGCCCGGCGGTCCCGGCGTGCGGGTGGACACCCATGCCTACCCGGGCTATCTGGTGCCGTCCCACTACGATTCGCTGCTGGCCAAGGTGATCGTCCACGCGCCCTCCCGCGCCGAGGCCATCGCCCGCATGCGGCGCGCGCTGTGGGAGATGCGAGTGGAGGGGATCAAGACCACCATCCCCGCGCAGCAGCGGATCCTGGCCCACCCCGACTTCCTGGCCGGCTGCACCTCCACCCAGTTCCTCGCCCGCCTGACGCAGGAGCCCTGAGGTGGAGCGCGTGGACCTCCGCCGCGTGCAGCTCTGCGTGATCACCGACCCCCTCCTGGCCCCCGGCCGAGATCACGTCGCCGTCGCGGCCGCCGCGCTCGCGGGCGGGGCCGACATGATCCAGCTCCGCGACAAGACGGGGAGCCTGCGGGAGCTCTTGCCCCAAGCCCGCGCCATCCAGTCGCTCTGCCGCGACCACGGGGCGATCTTCATCGTGAACGATCGGGTGGACCTGGCGCTGACCGCCGGGGCCGACGGGGCGCACCTGGGGCAGGAGGACCTGCCGGCGGAGGCGGCACGCCGCCTTCTCGGGCCGGGGCGGATCCTGGGTGTCTCCACGCACGACCTCGCGCAAGCGCAGGCCGCACAGGCGATCGGTGCGGATTACATCGGCTTCGGTCTCATCTTCGCAACCGGCACCAAGACCACGGGATACACCCCCCGCGGGTTGGAGGGCCTGCGCGCGATCCGCGCAGCGGTCTCGCTGCCCATCCTGGCCATCGGCGGGATCTCCCTGGACAATGCGGCGGCCGTCATCGCGGCCGGCGCGGCCGCGCTCGCCGTGATCTCGGCGGTGGTGGCCGCGCCTGACATCCGCGCGGCGGCCGCGGCATTTCGTGGGCGAGTGGCGCCGGCGAGAGGATCCAAGTGCTCGGGGTGCCTCGGAGCGCCGTGACTCCGGCGCACGAGGTAGGCGCTGCTTCTTTGCGGGAGATTGCCTCACCCATG
>JBGPQZ010000109.1:0-9539 GCA_041489335.1 Methylomirabilia bacterium | reverse complement strand
CGCCAGGTGCGGCGGCCCGACGGCCTCCGAGGTGCGCGTCTTCACCTCGACGAAGACCAGGGTGTCCTGCTCCCGGCCGATCAGGTCGATCTCTCCCGCGGCGCACGCGAAGTTCGCCGCTAGGATCCGGACCCCGTGGCGCTCCAAGTAGGCGCGCGCCTCTGCCTCGCCCTGCCGCCCCAGGATCTGGCGGGCCTCGGTCACCAGAGGCTCCCCTGCCGGCGCGGGTCCCCGGTGTGCTCCCGCACTCCGGCGAAGCTCCGCCGGTGGATAGGAGACGGGCCGTACCGGGCGATCATCGCCCGGTGGGCTGCCGTCCCATAGCCTTTGTGCTGTGCAAATCCGTAGGCGGGAAACCGGATCCCCCAGGTATCCATGATGGCGTCCCGGGTGACCTTGGCCAGAATAGAGGCTGCCGAGATGGCGGGGACGCTTTGGTCCCCGCGGACGATGGCCTGCGCCCGCACGGGGAGCGGCGGGAGCACGTTGCCGTCCACCAGCACGAGGTCCGGCGGTGGCCGAAGCCCCTCCACCGCCTGCGCCATGGCCCGCAGGGTGGCCCGCAGGATGTTCGTGGCGTCGATCTCCGGCGCCTCCACCGCAGCCACCGCGTGCGAGAGAGCCACTGCCCGAATGACGTCCGCCAGCGCTGCCCGCACCCGGGGGCTCAGCAGCTTGCTGTCCGCCAGGCCGGGAATCACGAGGTCGCGTGGCAAGATCACGGCCGCAGCCACGACCGGCCCCGCCAGGCTCCCCCGGCCGGCCTCGTCCACGCCCGCGACCCGACCGTCAGCCGATACGTCCACCGGCCACGGCCCGGCTTGCTGTTCGCCGCGGCGCGATCGGCGGCGACCCGATGAACGACTCAGCACCATCTCAGCGTGCGTGTGGGAGCTAGGCCAGACGCCGCTCCTTGATCCGCGCGGCCTTTCCCTTCAGCTTCCGGAGGTAGTAGAGCTTCGCCCGTCGCACCAGCCCCTGCCGGACGATCTCGACCCGATCCACCGTGGGCGAGTGCATGGGAAAGGTCCGCTCCACACCGACGCCGTAGGTCACCTTGCGGACGGTGAAGGTGGCGCCCAACCCCGCCCCGCGACGGCGGATGCAAATCCCCTCGAACGCCTGAAGCCGTTCCTTGTCTCCCTCCACGACCTTGACCTGGACCCGGACCGTGTCCCCGGGCCGAAACGGCGGCAGGTCTGCGCGCAGGTGCTTTTGCTCGACCGCCTGGATGATCGACATGTCTTACCCCCTCGGGCATGCAGGCGCCCCTTCCTGAGGCCCCAGCCCTACCACGTGAATGATGTCCAACTCGCCCGTGCCCATCGTGGGCCGGATACCATCTCTTGCCTCAGGCGGCGCCGTCCCCGTCCGCCGCCTCGTCCGCCTCCACCTCCGCCAGCAGATCCCGATCCTGGTCGGAGAGGATCATCGCGGCCAAAAGGTCCGGCCGCCGCTCTCGGGTCCGCCGGAGCGCCTGCTTCCGGCGCCAGCGGGCGATGGCCTGATGATCGCCCGTGAGGAGGACGGGCGGCACCGCCATTCCCCGGAAGACCGGGGGCCGGGTGTAGTGCGGGTGCTCCAGCAGTCCCGTCGCAAAGGAATCCGCCTGGGCCGACGTCTCGTCCCCCAGCACTCCCGGGATCAACCGGACCAGGGCGTCCAGGACGACCAGCGCGGGCAGCTCCCCGCCGGTGAGCACGTAATCCCCGATCGACAGCTCCAGGGCACGGAGCCCCTGTGGGATCCGATCGTCGAATCCCTCGTACCGGCCGCAGACCATGATCAGGTGGGGGAGCCGCGCCAGCTCCGCCGCCAGCCGCTGGCCGAAGGGGATCCCCTGCGGGGTGAGGGCGACCACCGTGCTCTCCGGACCCCGCGTGAGCGCCTCGACGGCCTCGAAGACCGGCTCGGGCTTCAGCACCATGCCGGCGCCGCCGCCGTAAGGCACGTCGTCCACCACGTGGTGGCGGTCGTGCGTCCAGCTGCGGAGGTCGTGGACCCGGATCTCCACCAGTTCCTTGTCCTGCGCTCGGCGGAGGATGCTCTCCGTGAGGGACCCCTGGAACATCCCCGGAAATAGCGTCAGGATATCGAACCGAGTCAGCGCCGCTCCTCTTTTCTCGCTTCCACCGTAGAAAACTCCATCACGTCCACGACGGGATCGAGTTCGATCCGCCCCGCCGCCAGGTCGATGCGCCGGATGTGCGTCCGCGTGGCGGGCAGCATCCACTCGCCCTCCGCCCCGTCAACCACGAAGACGTCGTGCGCGGGGGTCTCCAGGATCTCCCGCACCCGGCCCAGCGTTCGCCCCGCGCCGACCACCTCGAGTCCGAGGAGATCGTAGTGGTAGAAGCTCCCGCTCGCCGGGGGTGGCGCCGCGCTCCGGGGGATGGCCACCTCCTGCCCGACGAGCCGGGCGGCGGCCTCGCGCGAGTCCACGCCGCGGAACTTCAGGATCACGCCCCGATCCTGCTCCCGGCTCGACTCGACCGCCATCGCCCGGAGTGGTCCTCCAGGCGGCCCCACCCAGGACTCCTTGAGGTCCTGGAACGGCTCCCAGCGATCCGCGAACAGGGCCACTCGGATCTCGCCTCGCACCCCGTGGGTCTTCACCAGCCGGCCGACCTGCAGGTAGCCCGGAGGCGCCATGCCTACTCCACGATCTCCAGCACCGCCCGCCTCTTCGCCTTGGCGGCCGTCGCGTGGAGCAGGGTCCGGAGGGCGCGGGCCGTCCGCCCTTGCTTCCCGATGACCCGCCCCAGGTCTCCCGGGGCCACGCGCAGTCGCACGGTGGTGGTTACGGAGTCCTCGACGACCTCGACCTGCACCTGCTCGGGCTGATCGACCAGCGCCTTCGCCACGTATTCGACCAGGTCTTTGAACACGGACGCCCCCTCCCTGTTGGTTCGAGACCCGCGACGAAATCGACCGGCAGGTGTCCCGCAAGCGGCCTAGGCGGTCGGCGCCGCCGCGGCAGCCGCCGCGGTCCCCTGCCTGAAGAACCCGGTCGTGCGCAGCAGGGAGCGGACGGTATCCGTCGGCTGGGCCCCGCGCTCCATCCAGCGGTGCGCCTTGTCCGCGTCGATCTTGAATCCGCCGGAGGCCGCCCGGGGGTCGTAGGTCCCCAGGTTCTCCAGGATCCGGCCGTCCCGCGCCATGCGGGAGTCCGCCACCACCACCCGATAGAACGGGGTCTTGTTGGTCCCCATACGACGCAATCGAATCTTGACCGCCATACAGCCTCCCAAGAGGGTCCGCGTCCCGGGGCCTCGTCGGCCGCGCGGATCGGACCGGGTTAATGGAGAGAGATCGGCAGATTCCGCGGCAGACGCTTGCCCTTACCCGCCTGCATGACCTGCCGCATCATCTTCTGCATCTCCGCGAATTGCTTCAACAAGCGATTCACATCGGACACGTTCGTCCCCGACCCGTCGGCGATCCGCTTGCGGCGGGAGCCGTTCAGGATCTCGGGCCGCTGCCGCTCGCCGCGGGTCATCGAGTCAATGATGGCCTCCACGCGCTTGAGCTCCCGCTCCTGCTGGCCCGCGTCCGGAAGCCCCTTGACTCGCGCCAGGCCGGGGATCATGCCGACCAGTTGCTCCAGCGGCCCCATGCCCCGGATCTGGCGCAGTTGATCGCGAAAATCCACCAGCGTGAAGGCCTGCGCCTTCAGCTTCTTCTGCAGGGCGGCCGCCTGCTTGGCGTCCACGGCCTGCTCGGCCCGCTCTACCAGGCTCAGGACGTCGCCCATCCCCAGGATGCGCGAGGCCATGCGCTCGGGGTGGAAGATCTCCAGGGCGTCCAGCTTCTCGCCCACCCCGATGAACTTGATGGGCGCCCCGGTGACCGCCCGGATGGAGAGCGCGGCGCCGCCCCGGGTGTCGCCGTCCAGCTTCGTCAGGATGTATCCCGTCAGCTCCAGGGCCTGATGAAAGGCGGTGGCGGAGTTCACCGCGTCCTGCCCCGTCATGGCATCGGCCACCATCAGGATCTCGGTCGGCTTGCACTCCGCCTTGATCGTCTGCAACTCCTGCATCAGGGCCTCGTCCACGTGCAGGCGCCCGGCGGTGTCGAGGATCACCGGGTCCAGCAGGCGCGACTTGGCCAGGCTCACGGCCTCGCGACAGACGGCGACCGGCGAGCCGGTGCCAGCCGAAGCGCTGGTGCCAGCCGACCGGTACACCTCGATCTGGAGCGTCCGCCCCAGGGTGGCGAGCTGGTCCTGCGCGGCCGGCCGCTGGAGGTCCGCGGCCACCAGGAGCGGGCGCTGCCCCTGCCCCTGGAGGTGACGCGCCAGCTTCCCGGCGGTGGTGGTCTTGCCCGACCCCTGCAGCCCCACCAGCATGATCACCGTGGGGGCCTGCCCAGCCGTCCGGAGGCGCGTGGCGGTTCCGCCCATGAGGGCCGCCAGCTCCTCGAAAACCACCCTGACCACCTGCTGCCCAGGGGTCAGACTCTCCAGGACGTCTCGGCCCACCGCCCGCTCGCGCACTCGCTCCAGGAACGAGCGGGCGACCTTGACGTTGACGTCGGCCTCGAGGAGAGCCAGGCGCACTTCGCGAAGCGACTCGGCGATATTGTCTTCGGTCAGCCGCCCGTAGCCGCGAAGGCGTTTGAAAATGTCATTGAGGCGATCGCTCAGGCCCTGGAACATCGGAATCTCCGTAAACCGAAACTCGGAACGTAGCCGTACGGGCTGGTTTTGTCAAGGTGAAAATCCCCCGTACGGGGCGCAGAAACCCCGCGTCGATATTGAGTCTTTCTCTATTCGATCGGGGCCGGAAGCACCAGTCACCCCGCTCAGGTGCCCCGTGGTACCTTGACCCACCCCGGCGGATGGGGCTATCCTTCGCCAGGCTGGAGATGGCACGACGCAGGGTCTGCAGGGGGAGAGCGATGGCGAATCCTGCCGAAGTCCTCAGGGAACTTGACCCCGCGGGACCACCCCGGATGGCCTTCCTGCGCCGTGCCCCCGCCGGAATCCAGGGGAAGCCCGGCACCCTCCTGTGCCTCTCCGCCTCGTTCAATCCCTTGACGGTGGCCCACTGCGCCCTCATCCAGGCGGCCGGCCGGATCGTCTCCCCGGACGAGGTCCTCCTGCTCCTCGCCCGGGCCAACGTGGACAAGGCGGTGACCGGCCTGCCGCTCACGGAGCGCCTGGATCTCCTGCTCCGTTTTGCCGAGACGCGGCCCGGGATCTCCGTGGCCGCGACCAGCCACGGGCGGTTTGTGGACAAGATCCAGGCCATCCTCCCCCGCTACCCCCGGGGCACCCGTCTCGTCTTTCTCCTCGGGCTCGACACCCTGATCCGCCTGTTCGATCCGAAGTATTACCGCGATCGCGATGCCGCTCTGGCGAGGCTGTTCGCGAAAAGCGAGTGCATCGTCGCCAACCGATCCCCGGACCGCCCGGCGGCGCTCGCAACCTTCCTCGCCCGGCCCGAGGTCCGCCCGTATGCGAGTCGCATTCAGGCGATCGAACTGCCCGAGGAGGTCGCCGCCGTCTCGGCGACGACCGTGCGACTGCGCCTCGGGCGAGGCGAGCCCGTCCTGGGCCTCGTCCCGCCAGAGATCCTGTCGGCGCTCACGTCCCCCCACCGGGCAGGGCGGAGACGGTCAAAGGCGGAATGAGATCAGGCATGCTAGTCGAAAGCTGACGTTTCGGCTTGCGGGGGACGCCCCCCTTGCGTATTGTTGTCCCGATCGCGGCATGTGCAAGAGACACCGCGGCAAGGAGAGGAATCCATGGCCAGCGCGTACGTCCTGATCGAGGCGGCCCCCAAGAAGGCGCGCACCGCCTGCGCCAAGATCGCCAAGCTCCGCGGGGTGACCTCGGCCCATCTCATCACCGGCCCTTACGATATCATCGCCCTGGTGGAAGAGAAGGACCCGACGGCCATCGGCCGGCTGGTCATGACCAAGATCCAGGCCGTGGACGGCGTGGGACGGACCATCACCTGCGTCGTGGTGTAGCCGTTAGCCGTCGGGTGGCCTTTCCGTCTTCCTTCGAGAGCAGCTCCATCGCCAGGTGTGTGAACGTCCGCACCATGACCCCGGTCGCACCCTTGGGCTGATACCCCCTCTCCTTGTCCGCCTCCGACGTCCCGGCGATGTCGAGGTGGACCCAGGGGGTGTCGCCCACGAAGTGCTGCAGGAACTTGGCCGCGGTCACCGCCCCGCCTTTACGGCCGCCGGTGTTCTTGATCTCCGCCACATCGCTCTTGATCAGCTCGCCGTACTCGGCGTCCATCGGCATGGACCAGATCTTCTCCCCCGCCGACCGGCCGGCCGCCAGCACCCGGTCGAGCAGCGCCTGGTCGCCGGCGAAGGCGCCGGTGTTGATCGTGCCCAGGGCCACGGTGCAGGCCCCCGTGAGCGTGGCCGCGTCCACCAGGTGCGTGACCTTCCGGCTGCGCGCATAGTACAGCGCGTCGGCCAGGATCAGCCGCCCCTCGGCGTCCGTGCTGATCACCTCGATGGTCTTGCCGCTCATGGCACGGAGGATGTCGCCGGGCTTCAAGGCCGACCCGCTGGGGAGATTCTCGGTCGCCGGGACGATCGCCGTCACGCGGAGCGGGAGCCCGAGACGCGCGATGGCGCAGAGGGCGGCGATGGCTGCGGCCCCGCCCGCCATGTCCCCCTTCATGGCCTCCATGTTCTCCGCCGGCTTGATCGAGATCCCGCCCGAGTCGAACGTGATCCCCTTTCCGACCAGGCCGAGATGCGGCCGTGCCCGGCCCCCGCGATATTCCAGGACGATGAGCCGCGGCGGCTCCTGGCTGCCGCGCGCCACACCCAAGAGCCCGCCCATGCCGAGGCGCCGCAGCGCCGCCGGGGCCAACACGGTACAGCGGACGCCCGCGGCCCGCGCCATTCCTCGGGCCCGCCGGGCGAGCTCCGTGGGCGTGAGCGTGTTGCCGGGCTCGTTCACGAGGTCGCGGGCGGCGTTCGTCGCCTCGGCCAGGATGCGGCCTCGCCGGACCGCCTCACGCAGCACCCGTAGGCGTCGGTGATCCGCCGCGAGGATCGTGAGCCGCTCGACCTCCTTCAGATTGTCCCCCTCGGTCTTGTAGCGGCTGAATCGGTAG
This sequence comes from Methylomirabilia bacterium, assembly GCA_041489335.1. Lineage (GTDB taxonomy): Bacteria > Methylomirabilota > Methylomirabilia > Methylomirabilales > 2-02-FULL-66-22 > 2-02-FULL-66-22. The sequence continues at coordinate 2,448 of JBGPQZ010000109.1, read as the reverse complement.
AGACCGAGGACGGCCCCTTCGACCAGCGCCTGGGTGGCCTGGGCCGCGTTCCAATCGGCCGCCTCGGCCCTGTAGAGGACGCTGCCGATGCGGCGCGCCCCGATCTTGCGGAGACTCTTGACCGCCTCGGCCGTCGCCATCCGGATCCGCTCCAGGGTCAATTCCTCAGGCGTGCCGAGGCCGAGGACGAGGACCCGCTCGGCCGGAAGCTTCCCCAGCGAGTGGATCAGCGTCTGCTCCGCCCATTTCCCGGTGATCTCACCGCTCTCGATCAGTCTCCCGATCGCCCCGCCGAGGGCCGCGTCCGCCGCGGCCGCGGGGCCGCCGAGTGCATGCCGGCGGCGTCCCCGCCGCAGCCGCGCTCCTTCGCCTCGCTCACCGGCCGCCTCGAGCAGCCCGATCACCACGGCATCGCCGCGAAACTGCGTGACGTCTTCCACCACGACGCGGATGTCCACGGTTCACTCCTTTCCCACCTCGCACCGATGCTTCCCGCGAAACGAGTCCGGTGAGTTATAGCCCATGAGGCCGCACCAGTCCAGGCCGACGCATCGGTGATGCTGGACACGCGCACCCCGCTCGCGCTAGTATCGGCCCAAGCTCGCACTGATCGGACCGGCCGCATCCGGATCATCACTCTTACCCTGAGCGCTCCGAAGGAGGAAACCGCACATGGCCAACTGGGACGTCTCCACGCTCGTCGCCGAAGATCGTCGTCATCTCCTCCACCCGCTGTATCATCCCGAGGACCACACCAAGCCCCACGTCTGGGTGAAGGGCCGGGGGGCCGTCCTGACGGATGCCGAGGGCCGCGAGTACCTGGACGGTCTGTCCTGCCTCTGGAACGTGAACGTCGGGCACGGCCGAAAGGAGCTGGCCGAGGCCGCGGCCGAGCAGATGGCGACGCTGGCCTACGCCACCAACTACGTCGGCTCCTCCAACGTGCCGGCCATCCGCTTAGCCAACCGCCTGATCGGGCTCGCGTACCCGAACCTGGCCGCCGTGTACTTCACCAGCGGCGGCGCGGAGTCCACCGAAAGCGCCTTCAAGACGGCCCGCTTCTACTGGAAGGCCAAGGGGAAGCCGGCCAAGGTGAAGGTCATCTCCCGGGAGTACGGCTACCACGGGGTCACCCTGGCCGCCATGAGCGCCACGGGGATCCCGGCGTACGCCAAGATGTTCGAGCCGCGGGTCCCGAATTTCGTCCACACGGCCACCCCGTACGGCTACCGGCTCCAGGGCCTGCGCCCCGGGGAGAGCGTGGGGCAGGCCGCCGCGCGGATGCTGGAGGAGACCATCCTCAAGGAAGGCCCCGAGACGGTGGCCGCCGTCATCGCCGAGCCGGTCCAGGGCGCGGGCGGGATCATCGTCCCGCCGGACGACTACTTCCCGCTGGTGCGCCGGATCTGCACCAAGCACGACGTCCTCTTCATTGCCGACGAGGTGATCACCGGCTTCGGGCGCACCGGGCAGTGGTTCGCCCTGACGCGCTGGGGGGTCACGCCCGACATCCTGGCCTTCGCCAAGGGGATCACCAGCGGCTACCTGCCGCTCGGCGGGATCATGGTCTCGAAGGCCGTCCTCGACACCATGCTCTCGGTGCCGTACGGCGATCGCTGGATGCACGCCTACACCTACTCCGGCCACGCCACCTGCTGCGCCGTGGGCCTCCGGAACCTGGAGATCATCGAGCAGGAAGGATTGGTGGAGAACGCGGCCAAGATGGGCGCGCGCCTGCTCGCCGGCCTGCAGACCCTGGAGGAGTTCAAGGCCGTCGGCGAGGTGCGGGGCCTGGGCCTGATGGTCGCGGTGGAGCTGGTGGCGGACCGCACCACCAAGGCCGCCTTCGACCCGGCCCAGAAGGTCATCGGCAGGGTGAAAGCCGAGTGCGAGGCGCGCGGGCTCTTCACCCGGGTGGTCCGCGACATCCTCCTCCTGGCCCCGCCCCTGGTGATCACCGAGGCGCAGGTGGACCGGATCGTCGCGATCGTGCGCGACGCCATAGCAGCCGCAGTGCCAGGGCGAGCCTGAGAGGCGGGATTCCTCCCGAGACGACGGGTGAGAATCGGAGATCGCGCAGAGCACACAGGATGGCTGAAAAGCGATGGCCCCGGGGCAATTCCCGGGGCCATCGTGTCGGAGTCGTCCATCAAGAATCTGCGTAATCTGCGGATCAATCCTCCCCGTCAGGCCTGGGGGAAGGGGAGGGCCAGCTCCTTGCCCAGGGCGACGAAGTCCTTCACCACCGGCTCAGGGATCGGGATGCCGTGCTTCAATCGCTCGGCCTTCATCCCGAACTCGATCTCACCGGGGATGTAGATCCGCGTGACACCGTCGGCCCGCTGGCAAGACTTGATCTCGCGGAGGGCCTTGTCCATGCCGGCCGTGAACTCCGGCAGGTCCATGAAGCTCTCGACGTTCACGGCGGCGAAGATGCTGCCGACGTCG
>JBGPQZ010000108.1:0-9631 GCA_041489335.1 Methylomirabilia bacterium | reverse complement strand
GAGCAACTACCGCATGGCCCGGGAAGTGCTCCTCTCGAAGGTCCCGATTCCCGCGGCGAACGTCCACCGGATGCGAGGCGAGTTTCCCGACCCGGACGCCGCCGCGCGGGAGTACGAGGCCGTGCTACGGCGCGTCATTGAGACTGGGGGAAACGGCCCGCCGCGTTTCGACCTCTGCCTCCTCGGCCTCGGCCCCGATGGCCACACCGCCTCGCTGTTTCCGGGCAGCGCGGCCGTCCGCGAGACGACTCGGTGGGCGACGGCGGCGTGGGTGGCGAAGTTCAGCGCGTATCGCTTGACTCTGACGCCCCCGCTGCTGAATGGTGCGCGGTACGTCCTCTTCCTGGTGACCGGAGCCGACAAGGCGGAGGCCGTGCGCGAGGTGCTGGAGGGTCCGGAGGATCCGGATCGGTTCCCGGCGCAGATCGTGCAGCCGGCCAGTGGGCGGGTGGAGTGGCTGCTGGACCGTGACGCGGCGAGGAGCCTCGCCTCAGTGAAAGGATGACCACCGTGAATCCGAAGCAGGCAGCGGCAGAGCAGGGCGCGAGCCTCGTCAAGTCCGGCATGGTCCTGGGGCTCGGCAGCGGGACGACCTCGGCCCTGATGGTGCAGGCAATCGGCCGGAAGCTTCGCGAGGGGAGCCTCACCAGCGTCGTCGGGGTCCCGTCGTCGAGCGCGATCGCGGCGGTGGCGAAGGAGTCCGGGGTGCCCCTCTCGACCCTCGACGCGCATCCGGTGCTCGACCTGAACCTGGACGGGGCCGACGAGGTGGATCCGAACCTGGACCTGATCAAGGGGCTGGGCGGGGCGCTCCTCTGGGAGAAGATCGTGGCCACCGCCTCGCGCCAGGTAGTGATCCTGGTGGACGACTCGAAACTGGTGAGCCGACTCGGGACCAAGGCGCCACTGCCGGTCGAGGTGGTGCCCTTCGGCTGGAAGACCCACCTGGCCTTCGTGGCGTCGCTGGGAGGGATGCCCACCCTTCGGACCGAGCCCGATGGCCGTCCGTTCGTCACGGACGAGGGAAACTACATTCTCCACTGCCGCTTCGAGGGCGGGATCGCGGACCCGAAGGAGCTCGAGGCGCGCCTCCTGGCGCGAGCGGGTGTCGTGGGGACCGGCCTCTTCATCGGCATCGCCCACCAACTGATCGTCGGCAAGGCCGACGGCGTCGAGGTGCTGACGCGCAAGGGCTGACCGGATACAGGGGACGCCCTTTGGCCATTTCAGTTCCGGCCAGGCTGGGCGTATCTTAAATAACTAAAGGGCGTCCCCTCAGCCTAATTCCTCGCCCCCTCTGCCGAACTCCCTCCGGATCCTCTACTTCCTTGACAATTTGGCCAGGACCGCCAGGGTGGCCTCCACCATGGAGACGGCCTGGAGCAGGTGGAAGCAGGTCTTATTCCGCTGGCGCACGAGGCCCACCGCAAGCTGCTTCGCCTCGTCGCTTTTCCGCGGGAGCGTGCCCAGCCGTCGCATCGGCTCGAGCCCCGGGAAGGGCGGGACGGGTAGGGTGGGATCGTGCTCGAAGCGCTCCGCCCGGCAGTAGTTGATCGGGATGAGCTCCCGTCCCAACGTCATCAGGCAGTCGTTCACCAGGTCGGCCGCGGCGGGCGTGAGCCGGCCGGTTCGGATTCGCCGATAGAGGGCGTTCAGGGTCTTCTCCAGCAGGTCCAGCAACTCGAAGGCGGGCCCGAGATCGAACCGCCCCTTCGCCTCCTTTCGATACCGGCCCAGGACGCTCTTTGCCTCCTCGACCACTGCCCGGTAGTCCAGCGGCAGGACCGGGTCCTCCAGGAGCCGCTGGGCGATCAGGACGTAGATCTGCGCATCACGCACCAGACAGTCCGGATCCAGCTTGTCCAGCGTGTCCTCCGGGGTGTGCCAGAACCAGCCCAGGCCGCCGGTCCTGGGCTGCCCCCCCATGAGCTGGGCCCAGCCCCGCGCCGCGACGGAGGCGTCCGCCGGCTGCTCGGAGAGGGTCATGAAGACGGACGGGATGCCGTGGCCCCAGAAGGACTGGTCGCCCGCCCGCTTCGGCCGAATCCCGGCCAGACGCTGTCCCGCGATCTTCTCGACGATCCCTGAGGCGAAGTCGCGGGCCTCGGCCATGACGACGGCCTCGGAGAGGACCGTCGCGCCCTTGGCACCGAGACAGTCCACGTTGAGATGGAGGACGCAGTGCTCGTTGAGCTCGTGCCAGAAGTTGTCCGCATACCAGGCGGAGCCGCCGTAGCGCGAGTGCGAGTGGCCCGACCAGAAGGCCAGGCGCAGGTCGCGCCGCATCTGCTTCCGCCGGCCGGCCATGATCCGGGCGATCTCGAGCTGCGTCGCGTTCCCCGACCCGTTGTCCATAGCCCCGTAGTGCCAGGAGTCCACGTGCCCGCTCACCAGGACGAAGTCGCCGTTCTCCCGGGCGGCGGGAAGGTGGGCGATGAGGACGAGGATGGGGCGCCAGCGGGTGTCCACCTGGGTGCGGAGGCGGACGCGGACCGGCCCCTTCGCCAGGGCGTGGCGGAGTCGCGCGCCGCCCTCGGCATTCACGGAGAGGATGGGGGTCTGGGGGAGCAGATGGGCATTCTCGGGCGTGGGCGAGCCCCAGACGATGGAGGTGATCATCTCGTGCGGGTACTCCCCGCACACGTTGATCTGCGCCGCCGCGCCGGCCCGCTCCAGCCGGTACACCTTGGCAGGCATGGTGAGACCATCGGTCAGGGCGGCACGGCCGCCGACGGACTGCCGCTCCAGCGCCGCCGCGTCTGCCCGGCCGACGTCCATCAGGTCCAGCACAACTCCCTCGAAAGGCGTGGAGGCGGCCATGGAGTGCGTGATGCAGGGGATGCTCTCGGGCGTGTCGCCCACGATATCCAGCAGGGCGGCCACGGGCCAGCTCGTCCAGACCTCGGGCCGGTACTCCTCGATCTCGAACCCCCAGCCCCTGAGGGTCCTGGCGATGTATCGGAAGGCCTCCCGCTCCTCCGGCGATCCCGACAGGCGGACCTTCTTCGTGAGGTTGATGGTGTACTCTTCGAGCGTCTCCGCCGTCACCTGTCTCGCCACCGCCTGCTCTTCGCGTGAGAGTTTCACGGTCGGTCTCCTTATTCCTGCACCGCCGCCCTGGCTGGAAAGCGCCATCAGCACGTCAGGCCGAAAACGGCTTGCGAGTCTCTCCGCCTCCCCCCTACGGCTATGCATCATCCACTATTCGATGGGCGGTTTTCAACAGGCTTTTTTGACGAGGAAGGGGGCGAGAGGAGCTGAAACGCCAAGACGCCACGCCAATTCCGAATTCCGAATTTGGGGTTGGCGTCTTGGCGGTTCGTGTGTCTCGGGGTGCGGGCCACTCTTTCGGCGCGGAGCGGCTAGCGGGGCCGTGCGAGTCGGCTGCCGACCGCGGGCCGCCGATCGGCCGTTCGAGAGAAACCTCCGGCCGCCGGGCCGCGATCGGACCGAGCCGTGATCTCGCGAAGCCAGGCCAGCCCAGCGCCCATCCGGCTCGCGCCGCCCGCACCCGACTGCCGGGCACCCAGTTGCCGGGTCCCCGACGATCGGGTACCCGGGCCGCCAGGCTGCGGGCGATTCCAGCGCGCGTTGTCGCTCCCGGAGGGACGCGCCGGGGCGCCCGGGGACGTGCGGCGCACGGCCCCTGGGCCCGGTTGCCATGGGCGAGCGCCACTGCCGGACCCGCTATCGGCTCGGGTGTTTCGAGACGAAGAGTTCTGGCCGGTCTGCCGCACGGCCTTGACCTTGGCGCGGGCCCGCTCCTCGGCCTTCTTCGCGCGGATGGCGGCGATGCGCTCCTGGAGAGGGACCTCCAGGCGCTCCACGGGCCGGCTGGCGTAATCGAATCCGGCGACCTTCTGGCGCGGCAGCCGCTTCCCGATGTGGCGCTCGATGGCGTGCAGGCCCGCCTCTTCATCGGGCGAGACGAAGGTGTAGGCGTCGCCCGTGGCCTCCATCCGGGCCGTGCGCCCCACCCGGTGGATGTAGTCCTCGGGCAAATGGGGCACGTCGAAGTTCACCACCAGGCCCAGCGCCTCCACGTCGATGCCCCGGGCGGCGATGTCCGTCGCCACCAGGACGCGGAACTTTCCCTGCTTGAAGCCGGTCAGCGCCTCGGTCCGCTGCGCCTGGCTGCGGTTGCCGTGGATGCGGTCGCAGGCGACGCCGCGCGTCTCCAGGAAGCGGGCCAAGCGGTCGGCCCGGTGCTTGGTCCGGGTGAAGGCCAGCACGCTCTTGGGGCCGCCCTGCTTGAGGAGTTCGAGGAGCAGGGTGGACTTCAGTTCGTGCGCGACCGGGTAGACCGTGTGGGTGATGCCCGCCGCGGGGGCGGATGGCCGCTCGATGTTCAGGGCCACGGGGTTCTCCAGCATCTCCTTCGAGAGCGCCACGATGGGCGCGGGCAGGGTCGCCGAGAAGAAGAACGTCCGTCGCTTCTTCGGAAGATGGCCGAGGACGCGGCGAATGTCCGGCAGGAAGCCCATGTCGAGCATCCGGTCCGCCTCGTCGATCACCAGGTACTCGATGCCCTGCAGGCGGGCGTAGGAGTACTGGAAGTGGTCGAGAAGCCGGCCGGGGGTAGCGATGAGGACGTCCACGCCCTTCTTGAAGGCCTGCTCCTGGGGCCCCATGGCGACGCCTCCGTACACGGCCGCACACTTGATGGAGGTGTGCCGCGCGAGATCGTGGAAGTGCTCTGCGATCTGGGCGGCCAACTCACGGGTGGGGGCCAGGATCAGCGCCCGCGTGGTTCCGCGGGGCTGCCCCAGGAGACGCTGCAGGATAGGTAGGACGAAGGCGGCCGTCTTCCCGCTGCCCGTCACGGCGGTGGCCAGGACATCCCGCCCTGCCAGAAGAGGCGGGATGGCCGCCTGCTGGATGGGGGTGGGCTGCTCGAACCCCATGGCCTGGACGGCTTTCAAGAGATCTGCGTGAAGTCCAAACGATTCGAAAGACATGTTGCTCCTATCGTCGGGCATACGCACCCATCCCTGGGTGAGAGTGTACCCGCGTTGTGTGTCCGGCTTGATTGGATTGGATTTGGGTGGTGGAAACGGTGGGATCGCCGGGAAAACCGCCGTTTGGCCTCTGAAAGGACCTACCCGTTCATTTCCCGCTTCAGGGCCTTGGATCTTTGCGGCTTCCAGTAGCGAGGTGAGGCACTATACCACACTACGGGGAGTTTGCAAGCGCCATTGTTTCGCCTTCTAGACAGGGGGGCCTCAGAATCATGGCATCGCGCGGAGGTTTGGACTATACTCCGCCTTCGGGTTAATTCAACCGCATCCCTGCGGCCTTCACATGGAGGAGTGCGATGGCAACCGCCGTGCAGAAGCTTGTCCAAGCCGAGCTCGAGAAGATCGTGGTCACCAGCCAGCCGGAGCGGCTGTCGGGCCCGGGGAAGTGCCCCATCCCCGGCGATCATGCGGCCAATGTGGTGCAACTTGCCGCCTGGGGCCAGACGGCCCTCGCGGCCGACCACCTCTTGTTCCCCGAGCTCAGCGGGGCGCTCCCGGCCGTGGTCGCCGGCGTCATCCGGCAGCTCAACATCCGGTTCGTGAACGCGCGCATCCAGCCCGGGGACGGATCGGAGGAGGTGGCGCGCAAGGTCCGCGTCCGGCAGTACGCCTACGAGACGCTCCTGGAGATGGCCATCAACTTCACGGGGATGGAGAGCCGCTGGCTGGACGCCGGCGAGCGCTGCCAGACCGTGGGGAGCATCCGCGGGGCCCTGGCCGAGTGGGAGGGCAAAGAGGCGGCGGAGGGGAACGGCTCGGTGGCCGTGGCCGTCGTGCGGCGCTTCCTCGACCGCATGAAGCTGGTCCAGAAGGGGATCAGCATGGTGGCCAAGACGGCCGGGCGGATCGAGCAGGCGCTGGATTTCTCGAAGCCCTTCCTCCTGAAGTTCCTGGAGCGGTGCCAGGCCGAGATCGAGGGAAACATCTACACCCGCATGGTCCGCGAGGGCCGCTGCCGGTTTGGGAACGATTACGCCCTGGGCCTGCGCTGGCTGCGGCACCTGGGGTTCGAGCAGGTCTCGACGAACCCGGTCCTGGCGGCCCTGGCCTACTCGGATGATCCGTCGCTCGCCCAGGCCCTCCAGGCCGAGGTGAAGTTCCACCCGAAGTTCGCCGAGTGGGCGGCGGCCCCCGACAAGTGCGGGGACGAGATCGCGCTCTACGCGACGCTCCTCGCGCTGTGGGACAACCTGCACGTCTACCGGCCGATCTTCTTCAACCTGGCGGGCACCTCGGGCGGCGGCGTGGTCTCCTTCCAGCTCAACCCGAACATCGCCCACCTCGTACAGGAGAGCGTGCGGGACGTCTTCGCCGCCTTCGCCGAGGCGACCGAAGACCTCAAGACCTATGACGATTACCTGCTGGCCGGTTACCCGGCCACCCGGGAGCGGTCACGACCCAACGTGGTGATCAAGGTCGCGGCCTGCTCGCCGGCGGCGCGGGAGATCGCGCGCACGATCAACAGCTTCGGCTTCGGGTCGAACATCACGGTCATCTACACTGTGGGCCAGGAAGTCACCATGGTCCTGGAGGAGCTGGCCGGGATGGCCTCCGCCATCAAGAAGGGGGTCGTGCCGACCCAGCTTTACATGACCAACATGGGCGGGCGGTTCGAGAGCCACCTGCGCGAGGTGAAGCTGGAGCAGCTCTTCGCCGACCTCAAGGCCAAGGTGGGTGAGGCCCAGGCGCTGGAGAAGCTGAACCAACTGGCGGCCGCCAACGGGACGAAGCCCAAGGTGGACGCGGCGGGAAGCTACGAGACCAAGGTGGTGGCCGCCACGCGCTTCGGCAGCCAGCGGACGATCGATGCCAACGCGATCGCCGCCCTCGCCGAGGTGGCCTCCGAGGCGGAACTCAAGGGCTGGGAGGACGTCCTCGGCAAGTCGGGCACGCTGGTGGCGCGCCGCGCCTGGGGGATCTTCTGGTCGGAGGAGAACCGCGGCAAGTGGGTGGCGTACCTCACCAAGAAGCACGGCATCACGCCCGAGCAGGCGAAGCTGATCCTCTCCCGCGTCTGCTACCTGCCCGCCTCCAAGCGGAAGCCGCAGGACACCTACTGGACGCTCACCGGGACCTGCATGGTTCACACCGAGTTCCCGAACCACCAGGAGAACGTCCGGAAGATGGCCGAGGAACCGGGCTTCACCCTGGAGGACTATGCGGAGTCCATCACCCACCCGTTCCCGGCCGAGGTCCTGGAGAAGCTGAACACCATCGGGGACTTCCGGAAGGGCTACGAGTTCCACGCCGAGCTGAACAAGGTGTTGCGCGAGGCGGGGATCGCCGGCGACTTCGGGAGCGGTGGCCACACGCCGGCGCAGTGGCCGGAGTTCGGCTCGGTCCAGAAGACCCTGACCGAGTTCAAGGCGGCCTACGACAAGTTCCGCGGGGACATGCTGGCTCTCTTCAAGGCGGCGGTGGCCGCGGCGGCCCCGGCGCCCAAGCCCGCCAAGGCGGGGAAGGCGGCGAAGCCCGCTGTCAAGGCGGTAAAGGCGAGGGCCGTGATGAAGGCCGCGAAGGCTGCGCCCAAGCCCAAGGCCAAGCCCGCCAAGGCGGGGAAGAAGGTGGCGAAGCAGGCCGTGAAGAAAGCCGCGAAGAAGCCCGCCAAGGCCGCCAAGAAGGGCAAGGGCCGGCGATAGACGAAGCGCCCAGCGCCGAGAGTCGAGGGTTGAAGCATGAACGCGGCGGCCGGCGGAGAACGCCATTCCACCGGCCGCCGTTCTTCTTGCTGGCCGGCATCGGGCACGGAAGGGATGGTGAGGTCGTGAGGAAAGCGAGACCTCGGCTCCAGCAGTTCGCAGGGCGGGCGTGCGAGTTGGGGGCGGTTGAGGCGAAGGTGATCCGGGCCGAGACGGTCGTCACGGCGCCCTGGGTCCGGATGAAGTGCCGGTACGGCTGCGGTGGCTGGGAGTCCAACCTCTGCTGCCCGCCCCACAGCCCGACCCCCGAGGAGACCGCCAAGGTCGTCGCCTGCTACCAGCGGGCCCTCCTGATCCACTGCGAGGCGGGCGTGCGGCCGACCCCGCTCGTCACCGCTCTCGAGCGCGAGATCTTCCTGGCCGGTTTCTACAAAGCCCTCGGCTTCGGCGCGGGCCCGTGCCGGCTCTGCCGGACGTGCAATCTGGAGGGTTGCCTGCATCCGGAGGAAGCGCGACCCGCCATGGAGGCGTGCGGTATCGACGTCTTCGCCACCGCCCGCGGCAACGGCTTCCCCATCGAGGTCGTGCGGGACGAATCCTGCGACGAGAACTACTACGGCCTCGTCCTGATCGAGTAGGGGCTGGTCGGAGTCCAGTTCGAGTCCTCCCGGGGGACACACTCGTATCATGCTGCCAAGCCCGTGCGGCGCGGCCCAGGCGTGCGGGTTGGCATAGCGTGAGGAGCGGAGGGCCCGGCCATGAGGATCGTCATTCTCGGTGCGGGGGCCTTGGGGTCCATCCTGGCGGCACATTTGACCCGGGCTGGAGAAGAGGTCACCCTCATCGCGCGGGGACAGCGAGCCCAGTGGATTACGCAGCATGGCATCGCCATCACGGGCCTGACCGACTTCACCGTGCCCGTCACCGTGACCGTCCAGCCCGAGGCGGTGGAGGAGGCCGACGTCCTCATCGTGGCGGTGAAGACCTACGATACGGAACCCGCCCTCCAGCGCATCCGCCATCTTGCGGTCGGGAGCGTCCTGTCCGTCCAGAACGGCGTGTTCAAGAACGAGCAGTTGGCGCGACACTTCGGGTGGGAGAAGACCCTGGGGGCGACGGCAGCGTTCGCCGGAGAGGTCCTGCCGGACGGCGTCGTCCGCCTCACCGTCAATGAGGGGCTCTCCCTGGGGGAGCTCCCGGCGGGCACGTCGGCGCGAGTCCACGCCTTGGCTGCGGTGCTGGACCGCGCGGGCATCCCCGGCAAGGCGTCGCCCCAGATCCAGACCGACGAGTGGTCGAAGTATGTGGTGTTCGTGGGGTTAATGGCGGTCGCCGCGCTCACGCGCTTGGAGACGGTGAAGCTGCTCACAGACCCGGCCCTGGCTTCTGTCGGCGTCATGCTCCAGCGGGAGATGGCCCAGCTCGCCGCGAGACTGGGCATTCCGCTGGGGGATTATGGTTGGATGCGGGCCAAGACCGTGACAAGCCTTCCCTTCGAAGAGGCGGTAGCGGATCTCCAGCACAGCGGCGAGAGTCTGGAGACGCGCGGGGCCACGGCGCACAAGGTGTCAACCTTGCAGGATCTCGAACGCGGTCGGCGGCTCGAAGTCGAGGAGATCCTCGGCTATGCGGTGCGGAAGGGGACGGAGCTCGGCATGCCGCTCCCCACGGTGGACGCCTGCTACCGGCTGCTGACCGGGATCAACCGCTCCCTCCGCTGACCGCCCCAGCGAGAATGCCCGGGTGCACTACTTATGGGACGGCCTTTCTGGAATCTGCGTGAATCTGCGTAATCTGCGGATCGTGTCGGTTGTCCTATTTGAGGTAGCCCCAGGTCTTGAGACGCTGGGCCGCGTACTTCGCCTGGTCGCCCTGGCCGACCGCCTGCAGGTAGCGCTGGTACTCGCGGGCCGCACCCGTCCGGTTCTGCATGCCCTCCTGCGCGATGCCCTTGAGGAAGACGGTGTTCGGATT
>JBGPQZ010000107.1:0-9645 GCA_041489335.1 Methylomirabilia bacterium | reverse complement strand
GTTGGACGGAAGCGGCAATCCCCCCCTCGAGTCTGCGGCCTTACTGATCGAGGGCGGACGGATCGGGGGATTCGGTCACCAAGGCGACATGCGTCCGCCGGATGGGGCACAGGTTGAGCGGGTAGATTACGGTGATGCCACCATCCTGCCCGGCCTCGTGGATGCTCATACCCATTTGATCTCGCCCGGCGACGGGACGCCGGGAGATGACATAGCACAGGAAGACGACGAGATCTTGCTCCTGCGGGCGGCCAAAAACGTGCGAACGATTCTGCACTCCGGGGTGACGACCGTCCGCGACAACGGCGCAAAGAATCACGTTGCCTTCTCTTTGCGGGAGGGGCTTGAGCGAGGGCTCGCCGTCGGCCCGCGGGTGGTCGTCTGCGGCAGGCCGATCACGATGACCGGCGGCCACATGTGGTACTTTGGCTCAGAGGCCGATGGGGAAAACGAGACACGTGCCGAAGTGCGGAAGCTCCTCAAGGAGGGGGCCGACTACATCAAGATCGTTGCCAGTGGGGGAAGCACCCGGAGTTCCGACTGGAGGCGGGCCTCCTACACCGTGGCAGAACTCCAGGCCATTACCGACGAAGCGCATCGGCACGGCAAGCTCACCGCGGCCCACTGCGCCTGCGCCCAATCCGTCAAGAACTGCCTGGATGCCGGCGTGGACATGATCGTTCATTGCGTCTTCGCGGAAGCCGATGGTTCGTATCGCTCTCGGCAGGAGCTGGTGGACCGACTGGCGAAAGCTGGGGCTTGGGTCAACCCGACCCTCTACATTCTGCGGGCGGCAATCAAGCATCTCACGGAGGCTCGTGAGCGTCAGGGCAAGCTGCCGAGTCGCCAGGAATGGCTGCTTGAGTGGACCAAGCGAGAACTAGAGGTGCGGTTGGAGGCTGTCGGCAGAATGATCCGGGCCGGCGTCAGGATCGTGGCCGGCTCGGACTCACCCTGGAATGCGTATGCGCCGGGTGGATTTTCATATGAGATCGAGACCATGGCGCAGGCCGGGCTCTCGAATGGGGACGCCATCGTCTCCGGCACGGCTGCCGCCGCCGAGTCAATCGGGGTTGGAGATGTGGCCGGCCGGCTTGCCCCGGGCCGCGAGGCGGATGTGCTGGTAGTGACGGGCGATCCGACGCGCGATCTCGCCGCACTCCATCAGGTGCTGGACATCTACCAGGGCGGCCGCCGTGTCGAGCGAGAGGAGCGCCAAGCTCCGATCACAGAATCGACCATCGGGTGATGGCCGAGGGCTACCTCCCGGGCAAGGCGAAGGTCTTGGCGGCCGCTTGAGACCCAGCCACGATCACCAGCATCCGGGATCCGCACGGCGCGACGCCATGGCCACGCGCCTCGGCGCCGCGCCGCCTCGCACTTTTCACCCCTACGAGGTCCACGGCTCGGGGGCGGGGCAGTTGACGTCGGTGAAGACGTCCACGACGGCTGGCCGGTCGGCGGCCAGGGCTTGCCGCAGGGCGCCGGCGATCTCTCCGGGTCGCTCCACCCGAATGCCGAAGCACCCGATCTCCTCCGCGATCCTGGCGAAGTTGACGTTGCTGAAATTGTACATCTCTTCCGGATTCCCGGTGCGGTCCTTGTACATCTTCCGGATGGGCCCGGCGCACTGTCCGAGCGCTCCGTTGTTATTGACTACGGTGACGGTATGGATGCCGCAGCGGCGCGCCGTCTCCAGCTCGGAGAGATGATACCAGAAGCCGCCGTCGCCGGTGAGGCAGACGACCGGCCGGTCTGGGGCGCCGCACTTGGCCCCCAAGGAGCCGGGGAAGCCCCAGCCGAGCGATCCTGCGCAGCGTATATAGCGCTGATCCGGGTGGGTCAGGTAGATCATCGTGCCGGACCAGATGGCGGAATAGCCGGTGTCGGCGACCAGGATGGCATTCTGCGGGAGACAGTCGGTCAGCTCCTTGCACAACCGCTCGGGCCGAATCGGGGCCGCATCGGAGGTCCGCAGGGGCTCGAGCTCCTGGCGCCAATCGGCCACGTACTGTCGCGCCCGCGTCGTCCAGGCCGAGGCGGATCGAGCTGGGAGTTCCTGGAGCAGCATCTGCAGGGCGACCTTTGCGTCCCCGGCGAGGCCCACGACGTTCGGGTAGCTCCGCCCCAGCTCCGCGGGATCGATGTCGATCTGGATCACCGGGGTGCCCTCCTGCGGCACCCGCCAGCCGTTTGTGACGTGCTCGCCGGTGTTGCTGCCGATGTAGAAGACCAGATCCGCCTCCGACACCACCCGGTTCGCGCACCAGCGTGAGTAGCGGCCCACCAGGCCCACGTTCAGCGGGTGGGACTCGAGCAGGGTCTCCTTCCCGTTCAGCGAGGTGGCGACCGGGATCTGGAGTCGCTCGGCCAGGGCGACCACCTCGGGCCCGGCCGAGGAGGCGGTCACGCCCCCGCCCGCCACGATGACCGGGCGCTCGGCGTAGGTGAGGATCCGGGCGGCTTCACGGACCGCCTCGGGCTCCGGTGCGGGCCGATAGGGGGGGATGCGCGCGTGGACGGCCTCGGTCAGCACCTCCAGCTCGGCCTCGGGGTTCTCGATGGCCTGGCCCTGATGGCCCAATAGATCGAGATGGACCGGGCCGGGCGACCCGACGGTCGCGTCGCGGAGGGCCTGGCGGAGGAGCCGGGGAAGCTGCTCCAGCGTGGTCACCTCCACGCTGGACTTGGTGACGGCGGCGAACAGGGGCGCGTGCCGGACCTCCTGATAGGCATGGCGGTGCTGGGCCGGCAAGGCTGCGCGTCCCGTGAAGGCGACGACGGGTGCGCGGCCCAGGAACGGCTCCTGCAGCCCGGAAGCGAGATTCGCCGCCGCGACCGACTGCGCCATGCACACGCCGGGCTTCCGCCCGGCCCGCGCGTAGCCGTCGGCCATGTAGGCGGCGGCCTTCTCCGAATGGGTGAGCACCCGCCGGATCCCCAGGGACTCCATCTCCAGCAGGGTCCGCCGCAGGATGGCCTCGACGAAGAAGACGTGGGTGACGCCGTACCCGTGCAGGGTTTCGGCGATGAAGCGCGCGCCGGTCATGCGTTGCGACATGGGACGCATCCTTTCTCTGGGTTAGCCAACTGGCTCGGCCAGCCGCTTGCCCCGCAGCGCGGCAATCACCGGCGGGACCACCATGACCAGGATACCGACCGCGAGCAGCGTGGCGGAGATCGGCCGGGTCACGAAGACGGCGAGATTCCCCTTGCTGATCATCATGGCCTCGCGGAAGCTCCGCTCCATCATGGGGCCGAGGACCAGGGACAGCACCAGGGGGGCGGAGTCGTACTTGAGGCGGCGCATGAGGTAGCCCAGGAAGCCGAAGCCGATCATGAGCCAGATGTCGAGCATGGAGTTGTTGATCGAATAGACGCCCACCAGGCAGAAGAGGAGCACGATGGGCATGAGGATGTAGAGCGGGGTCTTGATGATGTTGGCGAAGACGCCCACCAGCGGCAGGTTGAAGATGAGGAGCATGACGTTGCCGATGTACATGCTGGCGATCACGCCCCAGAAGAGGTCGGGGTGCTCGCTGATCAAGGTCGGGCCGGGGCTGATGCCGTGGATCAGGAGGACGGCCATCACCACCGCCATGGCGGGTGTGAAGGGAATCCCCAGCGCCATCAGGGGAACGTACGCACCGCCCACAGCCGCGTTGTTGGCCGCCTCGGGCCCGGCCACCCCCTCGATGGCCCCATGGCCGAACTCGCCGTACTTGTCGAGGCGCCGCTCCGCCGAGTAGGAGAGCATGGTGGCGATCACCGGCGAGGGGCCTGGGACCAGGCCGGTGAAGAAGCCGATGAACGAGCCCCGGATCATGGGCCAGAAAGAGCGCCGCCATTCCATCATGGTCGGCCAGAGATCCCGGAACTTCACCGTCTGGAGCAAGACGTTCTCCTCCGGCTCCTCGGCCGTCACGAGCACCTCCGAGATGCCAAAGAGCCCCATGGCCACCGGGAGGAAGTCGATGCCTTGCGCGAGCATCTGCTGTCCGAACGTGAAGCGCATGTACCCGGCGACCGTCTCCATCCCCACCGTCCCGAGCGCCAGGCCCACGGCGATCATCATGAGCGACTTGAGGAGATTCCCGCCCTGGAGCCGGGACATGATCATGAGGCCGACCAGGGCCACCGTGAAATACTCGGAGGGGCCGAACTTCAGGGCCGCGTTGGCGAGGGTGGGCGCCATGAAGCTCAGAAACAGAATGCTGATGGTGCCGGCGATGAAGGAGCCGACGGCCGCGACCGCCAGGGCGGCGCCCGCCCGTCCCTTCTTGGCCATCTTGTAGCCCTCCAGCACAGTGACGACGGAAGCCGCCTCGCCCGGGATGTTCAGCAGGATAGAGGTGGTCGACCCGCCGTACATGGCCCCGAAGTAGATCCCGGCGAACAGGATCATGCCGGAGACGGGCTCCATGCCGTAGGTGATGGACAGGAGGAGGGCCATGGTGCCGAGCGGCCCCAAGCCCGGGAGGATCCCGACGATGGTCCCGATGACCGCCCCCAGGAAGCCGAAGAAGAGGTTGATCGGGGAGAGCGCGACCGAGAAACCGTGCAGGAGACCGCCAAGCGAGTCCATACGGTGTTCCCCCTAGTCCAGGAGCTCGCCAACGATCCCCATGGGGAGGGGAACGGCCAGCCAGACCACGAAGGCGAAATAGGACAGGACCGCCAGACCCAGGGTGATCCCCAGGGCGGGGAGCCAGCGCCGGTAGCCGAAGACCCGGATGGCCGCCAGGACGAACAGGAAGATGGCGATGGGGAACCCGAGCGGCTTCAGCAGAAATGCGTAGAGCATCAGGAAGCCGAGGAGCAGCCCCGTCCGGTACACCATGCGCCCCGGCGCGGGCGTCTCATCCGGTGCCGGGGACGTCGTGTCCGGGGCCGGGCGCCGGATCAGGAGCGCCTGCGCCAGGCAGCCGGCGGAGGTCAGGATCAGGAACGCCCCGACCATGAGGGGGAAGAAGCCGGGTCCGGGGTAGGCGACGTGCCCCCGGGGCATCCCCCACGCCATCACGGCGTAGATGACCCCAACCAGCAGGATGAAGCCTGCAAACAGCGTGTCGGCAACTTTCACGAATGCCCTCGAGAAAAGCGGGGGCGAGACCGCGCGGCCCCGCCCCCGTCAGATGGATTACTTGCTCACGGCGCTCTTGCCGTACTTATCCCAGAGCGGCCGGTAGATCACGTCCAGCTTCTTGATGTAAGACGTGTAGGCCTCGGGACCCATGTAGTCGGACGGGAAGGCGGTCTTCTCGGCGTTGGCCTTGAACTCCGCCGAGTCCATCACCTGCTTCACGGCGTTCGCGAACGTCGTCACGATGGCCTTGGGGGTGTCCTTGGGCATGGAGAAGCCGCGGGACGAGCCGCTGGTGAAGTCGTAGCCGAGCTCCTTGAAGGTGGGGACGTCCGGCACGAACGGGGAGCGCTTCTCGGCCATGAGGGCCAGGGCCCGGAGCTTGCCCCCCTTGAGCTGCCCATACACGATGCTCAGGTTATTGGCAGAGGCCTCGATGTGGCCGGCCAGGGCGGCCTGCCAGGAGGGGCCGTCCCCGGGGAAGGGGACGATGTTGGCCTCGACCTTGGCCGCCGCCTGCAGCATGTGGATGGCGAACCAGTCGTCACCCGGCGCGGACGAGACGCCCACGCTGAGCTTGCCCGGCTGTTCCTTCATGCCCTTGACGAAATCGGCCAGGGTCTTGTAGGGGCCCTCGCTCCGCACCACCAGGATGCCGGGGTCGGTCACGACGTTGGCCACGAGCACCAGGTCGGACATCTTGTACTGCGTCTCCCGCACCACGGGGTTGATCGGCACCTGCGGGGTGCAGGAAATGACGACAGTATAGCCGTCGGGCTTGGACATGGCCAGCTCCGTCATGGCGATGTCGCTGCCCGAGCCGGGCTTGTAGACGGGGACCAGGGTGGTCTTCAGGACCTTCTCGAGATGGGGCCGGACCATGGACAGCATGACGTCGCTGCCGCCGCCGGGGGCGAAGCCGATGAGGACGTTGATCGGCTTCCGGGGATACTCGGCCGCCTGAGCGGCCCCGATGAAGGCTATGGCGAATGCGAGGGCGAGAACAAGAATCCGTCCGTACGTGCGCATGTTCAGCTTCCTCCTCTCTTGAATATCCGAACACCGTTCCATCAGTTGCGTAGGTGCAGCCACAACCCCTGTCCAGGATCTGGCCAGATCGTCGTCCTTTCGTGGGGTTGACGTGAGATCAGGGCCGCAGGGCAACCCGAATGCAGTCGGAGCGGCCCTCCATGAAGAACCGCATACCCTCCTCCCCCCGCTCCAGGGGGAGGACGTGGGTGATCATCTTCTCGATGGCGAACTGGCGCCCGTTGACGATCCGGGTGGCGTCCTCGCAATTCCAAGCCTGCCCCAAGCCGCCCCGGATGGTGAGCTCCCTCAGGGTCCACCGGTCGGTTGCCATCGCCGCCGTCTTGCCGCCCCCCATGGAGCCCACCAGGACGCAGCGCCCCAGCGGGCGCAGGAGGTCGGGGGCGAGGGCGATGGAGGCCTGGGCGCCCGTGCACTCGACCACTAGGTCGGCCATCTCGCCGTCCGTCACGCTCCGGACGGCTTCGAGGGGTTTGCTCTCCTCGACGGTGAAGGTGTGGGTGGCGCCGAATTCCCTGGCCAGGTCGAGTTTCAGCCGGTCGCGCCGGAGGCCGAAGACGATGATCCGATGTGCGCCAGCCTGCCGGGCGGCGATCACCGTGGCCAGTCCCTGGGCGCCGGGCCCGAGGATGGCCACCGTCTCGCCGAACGAAAGCTCCCCACGGGTCTTGATCCAGCGGATGCCGTTGCCGATGACCGACAACAGGCAGGCCGCCTCGGCGGGGACGTCGGGGTTGATCTTGTGGACCTTGGACCCTTCGGCCACGAACAGGTACTCGGCGTTCCCGCCCCAGAGGTGCGGCGGCTCGGCGCAGGACTTGCTGAAGCCGTAGGTGTGGCGGGTCGTGCAGAGCTGGTAGTTGCCGCTGCCGCAGTACCGGCAGCGGCCGCAGGCGATGTAGGGCTCCACGACCACCCGGTCGCCGGGGCGAACGCCGTGGAGCTTGCCCGCTTCCTCCCCGACCTCCTCCAGGTGACCGACCATCTCGTGGCCGAGGATGAACGGGAAGGGCATGCCGCCCCATTCCACGGCCCACATGGCCGTCCCCTGGTACTTCTTCGGGTCGCTACCGCAGATGCTGACCATCTCCACCTTGAGCAGCATCTCGCAGGGGCCGATGGCAGGGAGCGGGTATTCCCGCATCTCCATGTGTTCGGGGCCGGTCACGACGAGACATCGGGACATTCGCATGCCGGCGCAGCCTCCTGTGCAACGTGAGATCAGACTCTACTCGGGAGCGAGACTCTTCACAAGATGTGAAGCACGGATGATTCCAAGAACTGACAAAGTTGTCAGACAGGAAGTGCGAGCGGCGATCCGCGGAGCGCCGACGCTATCCGAGGAGGTGGCCGCCGCTCACATCGATCGTGACGCCGGTCACGTAGGCGGAGAGCGAAGAGACCAGAAACAGGATAACCCCCGCTTGATCTTCAGGCGTCGCCAGCCGGCGAAGTGGAATCCGCTCGGTGAGGGCTTGGTGTTTCTCGGGAGTCATCTGCGCCTGGATGCGCTCCGTGAGCGTCGTGCCCGGGGCGATCGCGTTCACGGTGATGCCACGCGGGCCCAGTTCGCGGGCCAGGTGCCGGGTCAGGCCGATGACGGCCGCCTTGGAGCTGCTGTAGTGCGCCCCCTGCAGGACGCTGGTGCTGACGCCGGCCAGCGATGCGACGTTCACGATCCGGCCGCCCCCCTGCATGTAGCGGGCGGCCTCCCGGGAACAGAGGAAGCAGCTCTTGGCGTTGAAGCCGAACATGCGGTCCCACTCGGCGCCCGTGATCTCGTCGAGCCTGGCGGGCTTGCCGCCGCCGACCGCGTTGACCAGGATGTCGAGGCGGCCGTACCGCTTGGCGAGGGCCGCGAAGAACTGGACCACCGCATTTTCATCGCAGACATCGAAGGTGGCCGCCTCGGCCGTCCCGCCGAATCCGGCGATCTCGGTGACCAGCGCGGCGAGGGCCCTCGGGTCGAGGTCGACCGCCGCCACCGCGGCGCCCCAGCGGGCGAGGAGCAGGGCCGTGGCCCGGCCGATGCCCCGGCCGGCCGCCGTCACCACGGCGATCCTTCCGGCAATTCCCAGGTTCGGTGACGCGTTGCCCGCTGCGGGGTGTGAAGCTGACATGGGCCGCTCCGTACTTGTCGGTTCCGTCTCGGGGCCATCCGGGAACGGTATATTGCAGTCCCGGCCGCGGGTCAAGGCGGAAGCGACGGCGGGTCTCCCGGGGATGGGCGGATGATCGAATCTCCAGGCATATCGCGGAGGCAAATTGACGTAGACGGACGACCCGACTAGGGTGAAATGGCGCTGACGTGCGGGTGCTCGTCATGGGTACGGGTGGACGCATCTGCTGGAGATGACATGGGCGGAGGGGGGCAAAGGAGCGGCGGAGTGAGCGATGCAGTAGTCTTGATCACCGGCGGTTGCGGCTTCCTGGGGGTGTCCACGGCGGCGCGCCTCCTGGCGCAGGCGCCGGACCGGCGGATTGTCCTCAGCGATATCGTCCGGCACCCGCGGATGGAGCGGCTAAGCGGGGACGTGACCTTCGTGGCCGCCGACCTGTCCGATCCGGAGGCGTCTCGGCAACTGGTCACGCGCGACGTGGACACGGTCTTTCACTACGCGTCTCTGGTGTCCGGTGGGGCGGAACGCGACTTCGTGGCCGGCTTCAACGCCAACGTCCGGGCCACCATCAACCTCCTGGAGGCGTGCCGGGAGCGGGGCGCCTGCCCGCGATTCGTCTTCACCAGCTCCATCTCCACGTTCGGCGGCAGGCGCCTCCCCGTTGTTGTGGATGACTGGACCTACCAGCACCCGCAGAGCAGCTACGGGGTCGCCAAGGTCGTCGGCGAGCAACTGATCAACGACTACTCGCGCAAGGGCTACGTGGACGGGCGGGTCGTACGCCTGCCGGCCATCGTGGTGCGCGACGAGGCGAACACGGCGGTGAGCGGCTACGCCAGCGCGCTGGTGCGCGAACCGCTCCGCGGGCGCGACTACGTCTGTCCGGTCCCGCCCGAGGCCCGGATGCCGATCCTGAACGTGCGCAACTGTGTCGGCGTGCTCATCGGGATGGCGGAGCTGCCGCCGGGCGCGCTGGGCGACTATCGGGCGATCAATGGCCCCAGCATCGCCCCGTCGGCCAGGGAGATCGCCGATGCCGTCATGTGGCGGGGTCGGGAGGGCATGGGAAAGATCTCCTTCGCGCCCGACCCGAGCATCGCCGACATCATCGCGACCTGGCCCAAGGAGATGCGGTTCGAGCGGGCCGAGGGCCTCGGCCTCCCCGCCCCGATCCCCATCGACGGCATCATCGACGAATACCTGGCAGAGCAGGCCGTGCCCGGGAACTGCTGATGTCCCCTCGCTGGCCGCGAATAGACCATATGGAAAGACCGGCCACCTATCGTAAAATAGCGTGGGTTGTTCCTGGAGGAACAGAGCCACATACGAAAAGGAGGCCGGTCATGCAAAAGGATAGCACATTTGTGGCCCTCGATGACAGCAAGCGTACCC
>JBGPQZ010000106.1:0-9646 GCA_041489335.1 Methylomirabilia bacterium | reverse complement strand
TACTACACGCACCCGATCGAAGATGCGGTGGTGATGCGTCGAGACGGGCTCTGAGCCGGGAGGCGTGCGGGCGGCTTGACACCCGGTCGCGGGCCCTGATAGCGCAGGAGAAAACGGCATGATCGACAAGGAACTGCTCGAGATTCTGGCCTGCCCGAAATGCAAGTCGCCCGTGCAACTGGATGAGGCCGCAGAGCGGATTATCTGTCTCTCACCGGCCTGCGGGCTCCGGTATCCCATCCGGGACGGCATCCCGGTGATGCTGATCGACGAGGCCGAGAAACCGGCGACCGCCTGAGCGAAGCCGCATCCCGCCGGAACGGGATTGGAGAGATCATGCGTGCACTCATCACCGCCGGGGGGCGCGGGACCCGCTTGCGCCCGCTGACCCACACCAGCAACAAGCACCTCATCCCCATCGCCAACAAACCCATGATCCACTATGCCATCGAGGCAGTGGCGGCCGCGGGGATCCGGGACGTGGGCATCGTCATCAACCCGGACACCGGGGCGGAGATCCAGAAGGCCCTGGGGGACGGGTCGGCCCTCGGCGTCCACCTGACCTACGTCGTCCAGGAGGCGCCCCTGGGGCTCGCGCACGTGATCCAGGCGGCCGAGCCGTTCCTCAAGGGTGAGCCGTTCGTGTTCTTCCTGGGGGACAACGTCGTGGTCGGCGGGATCCGCCAGTTCGTGGAGCGATTCCAGGCGCGGAAGGATCATTGCCACCTGGTGCTGGCCCGGGTCCGAGACCCGCAGCGGTTCGGCGTGGCGGAGGTGCGGGGCGAGCGGATCGTGCGGGTGGTGGAGAAGCCGCAGCAGCCGATGAGCGACCTGGCGGTCAGCGGGATCTATGTCTACGACACGCCGATCTTCGAGGCGGTCCACGCCATCCAGCCGAGCGCGCGCGGGGAGCTGGAGATCTCGGACGCGCACCAGTACCTCCTCGACCACGGCTACCAGGTCGGCTACTCCGAGATCACCGGCTGGTGGAAGGACACGGGGAAGCCGGAGGACCTGCTGGAGGCCAACCGGTTCGTCCTGGACCACCTGCTGGACGGGTTGAGCCCGACCATCGACGGCAGCGTGGATGGGGCGAGCGACGTCCAGGGGAAGGTGATCGTGGAGGCGGGGGCGCGGGTGATCGCCAGCCACGTCCGGGGCCCGGCCATCATCGGCAAGGACGCCGTCATCGAGCGGAGCTATATCGGCCCGTTCACCGCCGTGGGTCCCCGCTGCATCATCCGGGACAGCGAACTGGAGTACAGCATCCTCTTCGAAGACACGCAGATCCTGGAGGCGGACGTTCGGATCGAGCGGAGCCTGCTGGGGCGCGAGGTCATCATCCGCCGGAATACTTCCCGCCCCAGGACGCAGAAGTTCATCCTGGCCGACCAGAGCATCATCGAGCTCTGCTGAGATCCGCAGCGGGCCGACCGGTCCGAGAGGAGACACTCTCGCATGCGCGTCCTGATCACGGGGGTCAACGGACAGCTCGGGATGGAACTCACGCGGGTCCTGACGGGGTCCGTCGAGGTCATCGGCCGCGACCTGCCGGAGTGGGATATCACCCGACCGGAGTGTGCGCAGCAGGTGGCGGACCTTACACCCGGCTGGGTGATCCATGCGGCCGCCCATACCGACGTGGACGAGTGCGAGCGCGATCCGGGCAGAGCGATGGCGGTGAATGCCGAGGGCACCCGCCACGTGGCGGAGGGCTGCCGACGTGCCGGGGCGAGCCTTGTCTACCTCAGCACCGACTTTGTCTTTGACGGGACGAAACGGACACCGTACCTCGAGACGGACGTCCCGGCGCCGCTGTCGGCCTATGGTCGCTCCAAGCTCGAAGGGGAACACATCGCGCAGGCCCTGGCGCCACGCTGGGCGATCGTCCGCACCGCCTGGCTGTACGGCGTGCACGGCAAGAACTTCGTGAAGACGATTCTCGGCAAAGCCGCGGCGGGAGAGTCTCTGCGCGTGGTGAACGACCAGGTCGGCTGTCCCACCTACGCGGCGGACCTCGCCGAGGCCTTGGCCCTCCTCGTGTCCCGCGGCATGACCGGCCTCTTTCACCTCACCAATGCCGGCGCCTGCTCCTGGTACGACTTTACCCGCGAGATCCTCCGGCAAGGCGGGTTCCCCGCGACCCGGGTGGATCCCATCACCTCCGCGGCGCTGGGCCGTCCCGCCGCCCGCCCGGCCTATTCCGTCCTGGCGCCCGCGGCGTGGCAGGCGGCGGGGCAGCGTCCGCTGCGACCCTGGCCCGAGGCGCTCGCCGCCATGCTGGCCGCCTGGCGGGCGGCGGGTGATGCGGCGACGCCGGCCTTTCCCTCGCCACGCTGATGCGCGCCTTCGTGACCGGTGCCGCCGGGTTCGCCGGATCCCACCTCGTGGATCACCTCTTGGCCCGGGGGCGCGAGGTGTGGGGGTTGGTGCTGGCTGAACAACCGCTCGACAATCTCGATCTGTCTCTCTCCGGGCCGATGAGCGCGCGCCTCCACCTGGTCCCGGGCGACCTGCTGGACGCGCTTAGCCTGGCCCGGACCGTGCAGGATATCCGTCCCGAGGAGGTGTACCACCTGGCCGCGCAGGCCTCGGTCCGTCAGTCCCTGGCCGACGCGGCGGAGACCTTTCGGGTCAACGTGCTCGGCACGCAGGGCCTCCTGGAGGCGATCCATCGTGCCCCCGGCCGCCCGCGCATGCTCTACGTCGGATCTGCCGAGGCCTACGGTGAAACGGCCGATCGGGGGGTGCCGCTCACGGAGCACCACCCGCTTCTGCCGGTGACACCCTACGGGAGCAGCAAGGCCGCGGCGGAACGCCTCGTCGTGCGGTGCGCGATGGAGTGGGGGCTGGCGGTCGTTCGCGTCCGGCCCTTTCCGCACACGGGACCCCGCCATTCTCCGCAATTCGTGTACTCCGACCTCGCGCGGCAGATCAGTGAGGTGTGCGCCGGGACGCGCCCGCCGCGGCTGCAGGTCGGGAACCTGGAGGTTCGCCGGGACCTGTCCGATGTCCGCGACGTGGTGCGAGCCTACCGCCTGGTGCTGGAGTCCGGCGAGCCCGGAGAGGTGTACAACGTGTGCTCCGGACGCTCGTACACGCTACGAGAGGTCTTGGGGGAGCTCCGGAGACTGGCGGGCGTTGAAATGGAGATCGCAGTCGGTGAAGACCGGCTGCGGCCGCATGACCTCAAGGTGCTCGTGGGGAGTCCCCGCGCGCTGACCGCGCGAACCGGCTGGCGGGCGGAGATCCCGCTGGAGGTGACGCTCGGGGACCTCCTGGCCTACTGGCGGGATCGCCCTGGATCGAGAGGCAGCGGGGGCGAGTGACTCGCCCCGGGGATGCCGGTGGGCGCCCCGCGACCGCTACGGCCGCTTCGGGAGGTTGTTGGCGGTCTGCACCAGGATCTCGGTCGCGGTGCTCGAATCGTGGATGAAGTACTTGCGCGTCGCATCCGCCACCACCCGCGTGGCCTTGGACGTGATGCGCTCGATAGAGATGGAGATCGTCAGGTCGCGGGCGTACGCCTGGATCTGGGTGGCGATGACCTGACCCGCCTCCTCGGTCTTCTGGACGTTGCCGATCTTGATGTCCAGCCCGACCAGAGCCTTCTGCAACGCCTCGTTGACTGTCTCGTACTCTTCGTTGAAGGTCTTCTCCGCAATCCCCAGCATGGTGTAGGTGACCCCGGCCGCGGCACCCACCACGGCGGCCACCCCGACCACGGCGCACCCCTGCGTCAGCAGCACTACCACGAGCGCCAGCCCCGCGAGCCTGCGCATAGCCTGTTCCTTTCTCCTCGCTGTGTTGAAGTGTCCGTCAACCTCGGCGCGTATCCGCCATTGCCTGCCTGAGGGTGTGTAGCATGCGGCCGCCGGCCTTGTCAAGGGATGGCGTGCTTGCAGCGTGCGTCGCGGCGTGCGTTTGTCCCTTGCAGGATCGGGCCTGCAGCATATAATGAAGCGCTCGGATCCCCGGGATCCTCCCCCGAGAGTGTGGGACGCTTCGATCCGCGAGGGGAACGTCGCCGCGCTGTCTTCGGCATTCTGGTCAGTCCTTCGTGCATCCGTCGTCCTCGCGGGGCAGCGGCGGATCAGGGGGACGGCACCAGGCCGATACGAGGATACAGGATGAGTCGTGTCTCTTCCCGGGAGCGTTCGACGGCGAGCGCCGCCGCCGATGACCAGTCCGGGCGTGTTGCCGTATCCCGGACCAAAGCGGAGCTTGCCGCCGCCTTGGCCGAGGTGCAGGCGTATTACGAGGACCTACTGTCCAGCCTCCAGGACGGGGTGATCATCCTGGATCGGCGCTGCCGGGTGACCTCCATCAACCAGGCGGCCGAAGAACTGACCGGGTTTGCCCGGTCCCAGATCGTCGGCCGGACCCTCGCCGATGTCTTCCCGCCCCCCGCCCCGCTGGCCAGCCTGGCCGAGAAGACCATGACCATGGGGAGAAACCATGCGGACTTCGACGCCGCGTTGGTGCGGGCGGATGGGGTACCTGTGGCGGTCAGCGCGGCGGTCTCGCTGGTGAGTGATCCGGCGGGCGAAGGGCGGGGCATCGTGCTGGTGCTCCGCGATCTTTCTCGGGTGCGGGAACTGGAGGGGCGGGTGCGTCGCTCGGATCGCCTGGCGGCGCTGGGGGTACTGGCGGCCGGCGTGGCGCATGAGGTGCGGAACCCCCTGGTGGGGATCCGGGGCTCCGCCCAGCTCCTCGAGCGGGAGCCCGGCTTCCCGTCCGAGCTGCGGGAATTCACCGGGGTGATCATCCGCCAGGTGGATCGCTTGAACCGGATCGTGGACGGGCTGCTGGCGTTTGCCGGAGAGCGGCCGCTCGCCCTCCAGCCCTGCAACGTGCACCAGATCCTGGAAGAGGCGCTGCACCTGGAGGAGCCGGCCCGCCGGGCGGCGCGTATCACCTTGACGCGGCGGTACGATCCGGAGCTTCCCGCGGTGGCGGGGGATCCGGACCGGCTGCTGCAGGTGTTCCTGAATCTGGCCCGCAACGGGGCCGAGGCCATGGCGGCCACGGGAGGAGAGCTCTCGGTGCACACGCGCTTCGAGCGCGCGGCGCCCCAGTGCGGCGGACGGGCGGCCGCCCTGGTGGAGATCACGGATCGCGGCGGCGGCATCCCGCCGGAGACCCAGGCGCAGCTCTTCAATCCCTTCTTCACCACGAAGGACGGGGGGACCGGCCTGGGGCTGCCCATCACGCTCCGAATCGTGGAGGAGCACGGCGGAACCATCGAGGTGCAGAGCCGCGCGGGCGAGGGGACGACGTTTCGCGTCCTGCTCCCGCTGGCGGTGGACGAGCAGGGGACCCGAAGATGACCGGCAGACGGATTCTGGTGGTGGACGATGACGAGGGGGTGCGCTGGGCGCTCCGCAAGGCCCTGGAGCGCGCGCACTATCAGGTGGAGCTGGCAGGGGACGGTCCGGGGGGACTCACGGCCGCCGGCGATCCGGAGGTGGATCTCGTCTTGCTGGATGTCCGCCTCCCGGGGCGCGATGGATTGGCCGTGCTCCGCGAGATCCGGCAGCGACGGCCGGACCTGCCGGTGATCATGATGACCGCCTACGGGACACTCCAGGTGGCCGTGGAGGCGGTGAAGCAGGGCGCCTACGATTACCTCGGAAAGCCCTTCGACATGGACGAGGTCCTGCTCGTGGTGGAGAAGGCCTTGGCGGCGCAGGCCTTGGTCCAGGAGGTCGAGCGACTCCGCCAGACCGCCGAGGAGCCGTTCGATTTCGGAGGGATCGTGGGCGGCAGCCCGGCCATGCAGCACGTCTTCAAGGCGGTGGGCCGGGTGGCCGGGACTGACCTGACGGTGCTTCTGCGCGGGGAGAGTGGCACGGGGAAGGAGCTGATCGCCCGGGCGATCCACGAGAACAGCCGGCGCAAGAGCCGGCCCTTCGTGCCCGTCAACTGCGCGGCCATCCCGCGCGACCTCCTGGAAAGCGAGCTCTTCGGGCACGAGAAGGGGGCCTTCACGGGGGCGGGGGCCGCGCGTCGCGGCCGCTTCGAGCAGGCCGAGGGCGGGACGATGTTCCTCGACGAGATCGGGGACATGGACCTCAGCCTGCAGACCAAGCTCTTGCGAGTTCTCCAGGAGCGGCGGATCGAGCGGCTGGGCGGGGAGGGGTCGCTTCCGGTGGATGTTCGGATCGTCGCGGCCACGAATCAGGACCTGGATGCGGCAGTCACGGAGCGGCGGTTCCGGGAGGACTTGTTCTACCGCCTGAACGTCGTCACCATCCATCTCCCGCCGCTGCGAGACCGGCGGGAGGACATCCCCGCATTAGCCTCGCACTTCCTCAGCGCCTTCGCCCACGACCAGGGAGCGGAGGTGAGGGTCGTCTCCCCCGAGGCCATGGAACTGTTGCTGGCCTATCGCTGGCCCGGCAACGTCCGCGAGCTGGAGAACGTGGTGAAACGGGCCGCGGCGCTCACGCCCACCCCCCTGATCCTCCCCGACCACCTGCCGGATGCGATCCGGAAGGGCGCGGGGCCCGAGGGGACGCCGGGCCAAGCCGAGCACTTCCTGATGGATTGGGTGCGAGCCGAGCTGGCGCGCCTGCAAGATACGCTGGACGGGCGGCTCTACGACCACTTCGCAGTGTGCATGGAGCGCCCGCTCCTCACGCTTGTCCTGCGCCGCACGGGGGGGAACCAACTGAAGGCGGCGGAGCTGCTGGGGATCAATCGAAACACCCTCCGCAAGCGCATCAAAGAGCTGGGCGTCACACCTCCCGGCAAGGCCGGCCACTCCGAGGAGTCCACCGCGTAAGCCGTTTCTGCCCGCGAACCGGAGCCGGAGGACCGTCTCCTCGTCCATTCGGCGTTGGGATACGTTGCCAAGTTGAGCAACCTGCGACGGCGCCGATTGCAGTTCTCAGCAAGCTGACAAAAGCTCCACCGGAGGGGCTCCACCGGAGGGGCTTGACAGTCGAAGGAGGGTGGGGATAGAGTGTTCGCGTTCCAGGGTAACAGAACGCTCGGTTCTCCCTAGACTAGATGGTCATGGCTCTTCCATGGTGACGGGACTTCGCGGCGTCACGCCGAACGCGAATCCGGCGGGCCGGAGACGGGGGCGGGCGCCCGGGGGCTTCCGACGGACACGGGAGGGAAAAGGAGGGCACCCATGCGGCGAATGATGTTGGGGATGGCGGTCCTGGCGATCGGGCTGGCGGTGTGGTGGGGGATGTCGGCTCCGGCCTCGGCAGGGGAGAAGATCGTCCTGAACGTGGTGACCGCCGGCGACACGAACATGCATGACCTGCAAAAGCAAATCTTCGGCCCGGCCTTCAGCAAGCAGTTCCCGAACGTGGAGATCAACGCGGTCGGCAGCGGCCCGGGGGACCCGGGCAGCCAGGTGATCTTCCAGAAGCTCAAGAGCCAGAAGGACGCCAACGTCGCCAAGTACGACATCGACGTGGCCATCATCCACCAGAGCATCATGCCGCAGATGATCCAGAACGATCTGCTGGCCAAGTACGCCCCCGAGATCGGCACCTACAAGCTGATGACGGCGGCGAACGGGAAGAACTCCCTGGGCTTCAACGTGGAAGGCTACGTGATGCCCATGTTCCAGAGCCAGGTGGTCCTGGCCTACAACCCCGAGCTGGTGAAGAATCCGCCCGACACCTTTGAGGAGCTGGTGGCCTGGATCAAGGCCAACCCCCGCAAGTTCGGCTACAACGGGGTCAAGGGGGGCATGAGCGGCACCGCCTTCGTCACCGGCTGGGTCTACTGGAAGAGCGGGAAGTACGACCAGTACGCCACGGGGGCCTACGACAAGGGGACCCAGGCGAGCTGGCCCGCGGCCATCAAGGAATTGAAGAGCCTGCCCGCGACGATGACTACGGGGAACAACGACACCCTGGATAAACTCAACCGGGGCGAGATCGCCATGGGGCCGGTCTGGGTGGACATGCTGATCAACATGAAGAACGAGAACCGGATGGATCCTAAGATCCGCATGAAGCTGATCGGCCCCGGCCTCCCCGGCCAGCCCATGTACCTGGTCGTGACCAAGAAGGCGGCCAGCTACGAGATGGCCAAGAAGTTCGTGGAGTTCATCACTTCGCCCGAGCAGCAGGCCAGGGTGATCGTGGAGCGGCAGGGATGGCTCCCCGGCATCGACGCCAAGCACGTGCTTTCGGTCGTGTCGCCCAAGGCCAAGGAGATGCTCTTCGGGGACGTGTCGCCCGACACCCTGGAGAAGTACGGTCTGGTCTTCCCACAGCAGCAGTATTTCAAGGATCTCTTGACGGCCTACGAGGAAAACTAACCGCGCTCGCGAGCAAAGGAGACGGGGCGGGGGGGCCGGACCCCCTCGCCCTTTTCCGTATGCGACTCCCATTGCGCCTCGCCTGTTTGGTCATCGCGCTTCCGCCGCTGGCCATCGTCGTCTGGCTCTTCTTCCTCCCGTTCCTCTCCTCGGCGCACCTGAGCCTGATCCGCGAGGACCAGTGGAGCCTGCGGAACTATTATCTGGTCTGGCGACTGTACAAGTTCGACATCCTCTACACTCTCTGGATCGCGTTCTTCAGCCTGGCGGCCGTGCTGGGGATCGCCGTCTTCCTCTGCGGCTATCTGCGCGTCCACGTGAACCGGCCGGTCGAGTTCCTGTTCAAGATCCCGCTGTTCATCCCCTTCGTGGTCGTGGGGCACGCCATGCGGGTGCTCTTGGCCCCCAAGGGGACGCTAAACGTGGTCCTGAGCCAAGTCGGCCTCATCAACATGAGCGATCCGCCCTCCATCGCCTTCGGCTGGATCGGGATCGCCGTCTCCCTCATCTGGAAGAATCTGGCCCTGGCGGTGCTGCTGGTTCTGGGAGCCTACCGCTCGGTAGACGAGACCTTCCTGGAGGCCGCGCGGAACTTCGGGGCGTCCACCTTCCGGCAGATCAAGGACATCCTGCTGCCCATGTCCCGTGCCTCGCTGGCGGTGGCGGGGGCCTTCATGTTCACCTCCATGTTGGCCTCCTTCTCCGTGCCCTTGATGATCGGCAGCGGCGAGCCGCCCCAGATGGTGATGATCGACGTGTTCTATCGGATCAACTACCAGATGGATTACGGCACGGCCAACGCCCTGGGGGTGGTCTCGTACGTGCTGGCGATGGGCGTGGCGGGATACTACCTCAAGACCATCACGCAGAAGGAGGCGTGAACGGGAATGCGGAACTCGGAATGCGGAATGCGGAATGCGGAATGGAATTCAGAGACCCGCAGGCCGCACGCCGTAGTGGAGCCGCGATGATTCGACGGACGCTCCGCATGTCAGGCACGGTCCTGACGATGCTGGTCATCTTCGGGCCGCTGTCCAGCCTGGTGATCTGGTCCTTTGCCGAGAAGTGGTACTGGCCGCATCTCTTCCCGCAGCAACTCGGCTTCTTCTACTGGGCCAAGGTGCTGCAGGGGGACATGCTGCGGGCGCTCCGGGACGGGTTCCTCATCGCCATCGTGGTCACGGTTCTCACGCTGCTGATCACGGTGCCTCTGGCCTATGTGCTGGCACGGTTGCCGATTCCCTTCAAGCCGGTCATCCTGATGGTCTTCCTGCTCCCGCAGGCGTTCCCACAACTGCCGGTCTTCGTGAATTCTACGACACTGCTGTACCGGGTGAACCTCGGGGGCAAGTTCTG
>JBGPQZ010000105.1:0-9650 GCA_041489335.1 Methylomirabilia bacterium | reverse complement strand
TCCCCAGGGCATCCAGGAGCCCCTTGATGTCGTCCACCGCCCGCGTCTGCGAGTAGGCGGCAGGATCTTCGGGCACCGTGGAAGGCGGATAGCCCCGGGCGTTGAACGCCAGGGTGCGATAGCGGCGGGCGAAGAACCGGACTTGCGGTGCCCAGCTCCGATGATCCCCGCCGAACTCGTGGACGAAGACGAGCGGCAGCCCCTGGCCGACCTCCTCGTAGTCGAGCTCCACGCCGTCCACCTTCGCATGCGGCATGACACACCTCCTCCGAGCGGGTGCGGTGACGTGCATTGCGGCGACCCGCATTCGTCCCAATCCCTCTGCCCTCTTCGCTCTGGAGGACGAGGAGTAGCGGATCAGGCCTCGCCGCCTCCGTAGGTGGGCAGCTGGTCCAAGACGTCCTTGATTCTCGACGCGGCGACGTCCTTCATCGAGAGGATCGGAGTCGTGACCGGCCAGGCAATGCCGATGTCCGGGTCGTTCCAGATCAGGCCGATCTCATCGGAAGGATCGTAGAAGTCGGTGCACTTGTACTCCACCACCGCCACCTCGCTCAGGGTGCAGAAGCCGTGCGCGAAGTTCGGCGGCACGTAGCACTGGCGAAAGTTCTCTCCGGAGAGGATGACGCTCACCCAGCGGCCGAAGGTCGGTGAGCCACGCCGGATGTCCACCGCCACGTCGAAGATCTCCCCCTCCACCACCCGGATCAGCTTCCCCTGTGGACGCCGTCGCTGCGCGTGCAGCCCCCGCAGCGTTCCCCGCGTGGACCGCGACAGGTTGTCCTGCACGAAGGTCGGACTGATTCCCCCCTCGCGATACTTCCCCGCATGATAGGTCTCCAGGAAGAACCCGCGCGGGTCGCGGTGCACGTCGGGCTCCACGACGATCACCTCGGGAAGTCCGGTCGGAAAGAAATTCATACAGCGTACCTCCGGTTCATGCACCTTGCCGACTGATCAGACAGAGTGGGTCACTGTGTTGTGGATAGCTTGGCAGTTCCAGAGATCATCGTCAAGTCACCCTGCATCGGACGTCCCACCTTCTCCCGCCGGCGCAGTCCGGAGGATGCCCTCGAGATCTATGAAGTTCGCTCCCTCGAGCCCGCGATACCGCTCGGGGTGGCACGTTAGGACAAGCACCTGCAAGCGCTGGGCGGCTTCCTCAAGAATGCCCATGACCCGGGCAAGGCGACCCGCGTCGGTCGCGGTCAGCACGTCGTCCAGGACGACCAGTTGCCGCTCGCCCCTCGCCAGGACATCCGCCAGGGCGAGCCGCGTGGCGAGGTAGATCTGTTCGCGCTCCCCGCCGGAGACTTGCTCGACCGACACCGACCCCTCGGCCAGATCCGGCCGGACATGCCCCGGTTCGAAGGCGTCCCCAAGCTGCACCCGTCCAAGGCGGCTCCCCGCAATGCGTTGCAGGATCCGGGTCGCCGCCATCTCCACCGGGGCCGCCACCGCCGCCAGCGCCTCAGTCCGGCACTGCACCACGGTCTCCCGCAAGAGCTTGATTGCCGCAACGCGGAGATCTTCGGTGGCCAGCTCTCCCCGAAGACGAGCCGCCTCCTCGTCGGCCTGCGCCAGCGCGGAGTACGGGCCGTGCGCCGACAGGCTCTCCAGTCGACCCTCCTCGCGATTCTCCTCTGCCAGGAGCTTGCTTGCCGCCTCGTCCGCCGCCTGGAGCTGCCGCTCCAACCGGCCCGCCTCGTCGCGCGGATCGGCGCCGAACTCCCTCAGCGCCTTCTCGCCCTCTTGGAGCGCGGCAGAGGCCGCCTCCCACGCCAGGGCCGCTCGCTTCACCTCGGCCTCCCGTTCCGCCGGCTCCTTGCCGTCGGCGGTGAGGTCGGCCAGTTTTGTTTCCAGCAGTTGTTTCTGCCGTTCCAGGCCTTTGGTCTGCGCCCCCAGACTCGCCCGCTGCTCGGCCGCTGCCGTGAGCGCGCCCTGCACGGCTTTCCAGGTGGCTTCCGCGCCCTCCACCCGGGTAATGAATGTGCGCCGAATCTCCCGCGCCTCGGCCGCAAGCGCCGTGGCATCCGGCGGCGTCTCGCGCCACCCCGGCTGATGACCCAGGATCTCCTCGCGGACGGCCGCGAGTCGCACCGCCCCCCGGTCCAGCGCCTCCGGGGTCTCCCCCGCCAGCAGCGTGGACAGTTGCGTCTCCGCCTCGGCAACGCCTTCGTCAGCCATTCTGGCCTTCGCGCTGCGCGTCTCCAGGGCGTCCAGATCGCTCGTGCCATACCCTTCGGTCAGCGACTTCAATCGTTGCGTCGCCCGATCTCGCTCTGCGCGGATGCTGTCAACTTCCACTGCAGGGCCGCGCGCCCGCAGTCGTGCGATGCCCGGCAGATCCACGACGATCTCTGGCGAACCGGTGACCACCGTCGGAGTCCCCGGCGTCAGGGCGCGTGGCCCGATGTCTTCGCCGGCCACCACCACGAGCTTCCCCTCAGCCTCTGCGACGACCTCCAGACGGATGAGCGCCGCGTCCAGACGCAGTTGGGCTTCGTCACGGTCCTTGATCGCCTTACGAATCGCCCGCAGCGTCTTGTCATCCGGCGCGAGAACCGCCGCCCGATCCTTCTTGCGCTTCGCCAGCGCTTCACTCGCCTCGGCGATTCGCTTCAGTCGATGATCCAGGGTCGTGGCATCCTGGAGGGCTCGCAGGTACCGGTCGGCGTCCTTGGCCCGCTCGTCAGCCGCATCCACGGTGTGGCGGCCCTTCCGCGCCTCCTCCAGATCGGCCTCTGCGGCGGTGACCGCCTGCTCGCGCTCATCCATTTCTCGCGCACGAAGCGGCACCTGCTCCTGAAGCCGCTGGAGCGCTTCGCTGGTCTCCTTCAGCTCCTTCTCTGTTCCCTTGATGGCATCGACCCGCTGGCGTAGCGCGGCGTGCTGCGCCTCGGCCGCCTTGACCTGCTCCTTTCGCTGGCTCACCTCTCCCAGCAGCGCCTTGTACCGCTCGACCCGGGACCACGCCTCGGCCAGCGTCTTCGTCAACTCCTCGGCGTCCCGTCGCGCCTGTGCCCGCCGGGCCCGCAGGTCCTCGACCTTCCGGGAGGCATCTTCGTAGCTCTGGTACCGAACCAACACCTCCCGCTGCGTCTTCACGGCCGACTCCAGGGCCTCACGGAGCCGCACCACCGTTGGTGCATCCTTTCCTGTCCGGAGCTTTCCCCCCGGCGTAAACAGGCGACTGTACGCTTCCTCGATCCGCTGCTCCAGCGGTCCACTGCCGGGCCCGACGACTTGGACGCCGAGCGACGTGCGGATGTCGGCCACCACATCGCCCGAGAGAGTCGTCAACGCCAGGTTGCCCTGCGGCGCCCAGAGGATCTGCGCAAGACCCCAGTTCTCGGTCCGGGCCAGCCCGCGGGCGGGCGGATTCCGCGTCAGGATCTCCCGCGCCTTCTCGTCCGCCGCGTCACCTTCCGCCACGCGGACGAAGCGGCCACCCTCTCGGCGAGCCAGCTCTGCCGAGGGGCGGTCCAGGAACCGCTTCGCCAGGCGATACTCCGCTCCGCCATAAACGAACTCCACCGCGACGGTGGGCGCCAGGGCCCGGCCCCATGGCCGCAACGCCTCCACCTCTCGGCCGGCGACCCGATGGCCATCCAGGAGTCCGCGCAGCAAGGCCTCGAAGAGGGTGGACTTTCCCGTGGCGTTTGGCGCATGCAGGACGTTCAGGCCGTCAGCGAACGGCCCGACCTCAACCGGATTGGCGAAACAGCGCCATCCCTGAACGTGAATCGCCCGCAGGATCATCGCCTCGCCTCATCCAGGAGCGTGTACAACTCCAGCAATGCCCGGTCCGCCACCTCGGGCGTGGCGCCCTCCGGCCGCTGCCCCGTGAAGGCCGGGTTGGCCAGCTCTCGCAGCTTAGCACCGGCGTCCCGCACAACACCGACCGGCAGCGCGTTCAGCCAATCCTGATCCCCAGGCGCCAGACGGACCCCCGAGGCGTCAATCCGACTCCAGAGGAATCGAGAAGCCAGGATCTCTCCCAGTCGGGTCACTTCCCCCCGGTCCTCCGTGACAAGCAGCCCTCGCAGGCGCACGTCAAGCAAGGTGGACCCCGGCCCCTCGATGTTCTCGATGCGTTCGCGAAGACGGGACAGATCTCCGCGCTCCCGCAACTCCTCTTCCATCGCCACCCAGAAAAGACCCCCAGTCCGGACCGGGGTCACCGTCGGAGCCGTTCCGGGATTGGCGATCTCGACGATCACGACATTGCCACTGTCGCGTTCGCCGAATTTGGTCGTCTCGTGGGTGCCGGCGTAGGCCATCCGCACGGCGCCGTCCTGGTCGGCGTACGTCGCCGTCGAGTGCCAGTGGCCCAACGCAAGGTAGTCGAGCCCTGCGCGCGTTGCCGCGTCACGCGCGATCGGATAATCCGGCTCCTCCTGGTGAACCCCCTCGACGGTTCCATGGGCCAAGCCGATCCTGATGCCCCGCCCCTCCTCGAAGGGAATCCACGCGGTGGGGTCCTTGCCCGACCGCTTCGCCCGGACCGGACATGGGTACAACGTCCCGCCCGGGATCTCGATCGGCGTCTCGACCGGCGTCTCGTCGCGCAAGACCCGCACCTTCTCCGAGGATTTCCAGGCAGGGTGTTCCCACACGGAGCCCGGCACCAGCGGATCATGATTGCCTGGGAGAACGAATACTGGGCCGCCGAAGCTCGCAAGAATGTCCGCCACCTTCTGCACCAAGACGCGGTCCACCCCGTTGTCCTCGAACGTGTCGCCGGCGATCAGGATGAAGTCCACCCCGGCATCCCGCGCCGCCCTCACAACCCGCGTGGCCGCAGCCACCCGCTCGTCGCGGATGCGTGTCCCCGCCCCGCCGACATGCGAGGCCTTCATCCCGATCTGCCAGTCCGCGGTATGGAGGAATCTCATTGCGCGTTCACCTCGCACCACCATGCAGCCTCATGTGCCTGTGGCCTCCGCGAAACTGCTTCCCCCGGCTCTTCACCAACGCAGTATCCCACCGCACCTCCCCGGGCACAACCAGTGAAAAGACTGGAACGTCCACCAGTCCTCCGGCCACCGACACACCACACCGCAGTGCCCCTCGGCAGGCTCCCCGCGCGAGCCGGCTCGGGTTATCTACTTATTTACGGGCGTCCCCCCTTATTGGCCATTTGATCCGGAGAATTCACTGGTCCGTTCGGGAATTATGCGGGCTAGCATTTCGTTCGGCAGGGCGCCCCTCCCGCTGTCGTGAGATGACCCGTCGACGACGCTGCCCCAGGCCTCGCATAGGAGTAAATACCAGCAAGAGAGCTTTCGGCGGGCATCCGCAAATCGCCGCACCCCTGCCCTGGGAGGATCGCGGATTCTCGCGCAGCCCCCGACTCAATTCATCAGCGCGATGCCGAGGACGGTGGTCACCGCCCCCAGGACGGTCCGACGCGTCGGCCGCCGCCCGAGGACCAGGATCTCCAGGGGGATCGTGAAGAGGGGCGAGGTCGTGGCGAGGACCGTCCCCACGGAAACGCCCCCGTACTTGATCCCGGCCGTGAACAGGAGCGGGCTCACCGCGCTCAGGAGACAGACCGCGGCCAACCGCCAGGCGTCCAACCCCCGGCTCTCGAGGACCGCGCGCCCCGTCCCCCGCGCCCACGGCGTCAGCCAGAGGACGAGTCCGGCCATGGGGTTCCGGACTGCCGTGGCGGCCGTGGCCGACACCACCCGGAGCGGCGCCTTCAGGAGCACGGCCGCCAGGCTCCAGGCGACCGCCGCCGCCAGCACGAGGCGGATTCCCTTCCGCCGCGCCCCTGGCCGCTCGCCCGCGACCTCCCCTCGCCCCGTGACGATGAGCGTGATCCCGCCCACCACCAGCAGGATGCCGATCGCCCGCGGAGCGGTCATCACCTCGCCCAGCAGCACGACGCCCACGATCGTCGAGAGCAGGGGGTGTACCATGCTCAGCGTGTGGGCCCGTGTCACTCCCAGGTGCTGCATGCCCACGAAGAACAGCGTGTCCCCGCCGGCGTACCCGATGATGACGGAGAGCCAGAGGGTCAGCGCCGCCCAGAGGGGGACGCGGACGATCTCCCCGCCGTGGCCCGTAACCACGGCCCCCGCGAGGACGAGGAGCCCGCCCACCGTCGAACGGAACGCGTTGATTCCCGCGGGGGTGAGACGCGCCGAGAGCGCCTGCACCAGGATACTGATGGCGGCCCAGGTGATGGCGCTCCCCAGGCCGCCCACGATGCCCATGGTCAGTTCGCTCATGATCTCCATCCGCGTAGATATCGAATGTTGCACAGCTTATCTTAGTATTCACTTTACGTTTACACTGTTGACAAGCTGTGAATTGCGTGTTGATACGTGGGTGTTGAGATGATTGAGAGGACGCCTCCACCGCCTTGGACGGGTACCTCTGGCTGCCTGCGTTGCGCCTCGTTGGATGCGGCGCCGAGGCGAGCGCTCCACGTGCACAGCGCTGAACTCGGCTCATCGAATTCCTTCTACGCTGAAGGCTGCAACTGACGCGGATGCGCTTTCACCTGAGGGTTGATCAAGTCGCGGGTCTCCGGCCAGTCGCCGACGAGGGCACTGGCGATGTTCCTGGTCGTGCGGTGCCGGACGGCGATCTGGCTCGAGTCGGACATGCCCGCCGTGTGCGGCGTCAGGATGACATTCTCCATGGTGACGAGCGGGCTGTTCGCCTCCAGGGGCTCCCGCTCGAAGACGTCGAGCCCCGCCCCGGCGATGCGGCCCCCTTGCAGCGCCGCGATGAGGGCCACCTGATCGATGACGGCCCCCCGCGCGGTGTTGATCACGTAGGCGGTCGGCTTCATGAGCGCGAACTCGCGCGCGCCGAGCAGGTGGAAGGTCTCCTTCGTGAGCGGCGCGTGTACCGAGACGATGTCCGCCTGGGTCAAGAGCTCGTCCAGCCCGACCAGGGTCACCCCATGGCGCCCGGCCACCGCCGGATCGACGAACGGATCGTGCGCGATGAGCTTGAAACCGAACGGTTTCGCCCGCGCCGCCACCTCCCGGCCGATCTCGCCGAACGCGATCAGGCCGAGGGTCATCTCGTAGGTGGCCGGCATGGGCGAGGCGAGGCCCCGCTCGTAGATTCCGCGCCGGATGGCGCCGTGCAGCACCGGCGCCTTGCGCGCCAGCGCCAGGGCCATCATGAGGGTGTGGTCGGCGACCTCGCGGGCGCAGAACCCCGGCGCGGTGAAGACGGCGATGCCACGGGCGGTGGCCGCCTCGACGTCCACCACGTCGTAGCCGATGCCCGGCCGCCCGATCACGCGCAGCCGGGGCAGCCGGTCCATGGCTTCGCCCGTGACCAGGGCCGAGGTCACCAGGATCGCATCCGCGTCATGCGCCATCCGCTCGATCACCTCCAGCGTGTGCTTGGCCCTGGCGACGTACGCGAGGCTGATCCGACTCAACGCTTCGGCGGGCAGCCCGAGGCTCGCATTCGCCGGATCGAGCACGCGCGGCTCGCCCAGGCGGGCCCACCCGATGAGCGCTTCGCCATCGATTCTGGCCATCTCTTCCTGCTCGATCGTGGGCAGGAACCAGGCCGGACGGTCCAGCAGCACGAGCGTGTACTTTCCCACGTCGCTCCTCCCGTTCTGCGGAGACATTGCCCCCCGACAGGGGATCCGCCATTGCCCCCTGACTTTTCCCTTCTCGTGGTTCTCCCGCTTCTCAATCACCCTTCAGACGCTGGGCAATTCCGGCACCCCACCCGGCCGGGATACCCGCTTCCCCGTGCACGGCGCCGGCGAGCCGCAGGGTCATCGTTCGCCCGAGCCCAGGGCCGCTTTCAGCTGATCGAGGGCCTGCCGAACCACCTGCCGCGGGCACGCGATATTCATCCGCTGGAATCCATGCCCGCCCGGACCGAACGTGGGGCCGTCGTTCAGGCCGAGGCGAGCCTTCTGGATGATGCAGTCCTTCAATTCCTGGGGGGAGAAACCGTAGCTTCTGAAATCCAGCCAGACGAGATACGTGCCTTCCAGCGGACTCGGCCTCACGCGCGGGAGGTGCTCTGCGCAATCGTCGCGGACCAACCGGTAGTTCCCCTCGAGGTACTCGAGCAGGGCGTCGAGCCAGGGCTCGCCCTGCGTGAACGCCGCCTCCATCGCCCGCAACCCGAACGTATTCAGCGCCTCGACGTGCAGGGGCTCACTCCCCTGCTTGAATGCCTCCCGCAAGTCCGGCCCCTTGATCACGACGTACGCGGTCGAGAGTCCGGCCAGGTTGAACGTCTTGCTCGCGGAATGACACGTCACCGTGATGCGGTCCACGTCAGGCGACAGCGAGGCCGTGGGCACGTGCCGCACGGGACGGAACACCAAGTCGTTGTGGATCTCGTCCGACAGGATGATCACGCCGTGGCGCAGGCAGATGTCGGCGACCCGCTCCAGCTCCTCGCGTCGCCAGACCCGGCCCACCGGGTTGTGCGGACTGCAGAGAATCAGCATCCGGGCATCGCGGGCTTTCCGCTCCAGATCTTCATAATCGATGGAGTACTCGCCCCGGTGCTCCCGGAGCTGGTTCTGCAGCATCCGCCGGCCGTTGACCTGAATCGCCCAGAAAAAGGGAAAGTAGACCGGCGGCTGAACGATGATACCATCGCCCTTCGTGGTCAGCGCCTGCACCAGGTGGCTCACGGCCGGGACGACGCCCGGACTGAAGAAAATGGACGCGGGGTCGACCGCATGCTGGTGTCGCCGCTCCCACCAGTCCACGATGGCCCGGTAGTACTGCTCGGTCTTCAGGTGATATCCGTAAACCCCATGATCGACCACCCGCTGCAATGCCTCGCGCACGCAGGCGGGCGTGCGGAAATCCATGTCGGCGACCCACATGGGCAAGAGGTCGCGCCGGCCAAACCGATTCAGACGATCGTCATATTTCACGCAATCGGTGTTCTCACGCGGGATGACTTCGTCAAAGCTCTGATGCACTTCTCTCCCCCTTCGAAGGGTTCCCCCAATCCAGAATCCCTGAACGCCAGGGCGGCGTACGCCCGTGGGTCTCTACTTCAGGAGTTGCCAATAGCCGTGGAGGGCCTGCACGTTCCCGGTTCGCGGCAATCCATCCTCGCCCTTCACGATGGGGAGTCGCTCGGCGGCGAGGTCCGTCGCGGCCTGGGCCGCCTCCAGGAAGCCGGCGTCCAGCCGGGCCGCTTTGGCCCGGCGCAGCGCGTCCCCGATGATGTCGGCAATCTCCCGGCTCGCCTTCAGGTACGATGTGACGTTCGGGCCAAAGTGAACCGAGTCGCGGGGGACCGTGAGCGTCCGGTAGTGGTGGCCCAGCCCGAGCACGGCGAGGTCCATCCCCAGCAACCGGTCGATGGTGCGCGCGTAGTCGGCCGGATAATAGATGAGCGGGAAGCCCCCGGGCCGGCTGCCCTGGCCCATGACTGAGTCGCCGGAGAAGAGCAGCCCCTCCGGCTCCCAGTAATAGCAGACCGAGCCCCGCGTGTGCCCGGGTGTGTGGACCACCCGGAGCCGGAGGCCCTTCCCGAGGTCGAGGAGGTCGCCGTCCGCCAGCCTCCGGTCCGCCTTCACCGGCCGTCCGGCCGTGATCTTCAGTGCGGCCCTGGCGGCGGCCAATCGGTCTGCCCGTCCGACGAGGAGGTGACTCTTGGCGAAGTAGGTCTCGAACTGGTAG
>JBGPQZ010000104.1:0-9665 GCA_041489335.1 Methylomirabilia bacterium | reverse complement strand
CGCGGGGAAGGCCCTCGCCCTTGCAGGGGACGCCGCAAGGTCTCGGCCCTCCCCGCGGCCCCTACCGAGAGGGGCGGGCCGCCGCCCCTCCTCGGACTCTCCCCCGGACTGTGCGGCCCGGAGTACACTGTCGCCTTTATTAGGGACCGCACAGTAAGATTGAACCGTTGAGGTGAGAGATGAATCCGCGGGTGAAGTCCGTGAGGCCGGTGGAAAGCTTCCGATTGGAGATCACGTTCTCTAACGGTGAGATCGGAATCTACGATTGCCGTCCACTGCTCGATTTTGGCGTGTTCACAGAACTTAAGGACGAAGTGTATTTCCGCCAGGCTAGCGTTGCCAACGGGACGGTGGTCTGGCCCCATGAGCAGGACATCTGCCCCGATACGCTGCACCTGGATTCGGAGAAGGTAACAGCGCGAAAGACTGCATAGATGGCTTATGAGGAGGACGGCTTCTGGCCCCCGCTTCCATCGGGATGGGGCGCCATTCTGAGCATGCTGGCTATGGGCAGGGTCTTCTCTGGGTAGAGGTTGAAGCCATGAGAAAGCAGTCCATCACGCGGATGAAGCCGCAAAGCGACCTGGCAAGTAAACTCGCCGTCCCGTTAGACGGCGGCGCTCCGGGAGTGACTACACGTAGCACTACAACCGGGAAGGACTCACAGAGGAGACAGACATGCTGAACGGGAAGCTGGATTTTCGGAGCGACACGATCACGGAGCCGACCGAGGAGATGCGCGAGGCGATGAAGAACGCCAGGGTCGGCGACGACGGGCGGGAGGGCGACCCGACGGTCCGGGAGCTGGAGGAGTACTCGGCGCAGCTCCTGGGGAAAGAAGCGGGGCTGTTCGTGGTCAGCGGGACCATGGGGAACCTGGTTCCCATCCTGGCCCACACGACCCACGGCCAGGAGATGATCCTGGAGAAGGACGCGCACATCTACTGGTACGAGGTCGGGGGGATGGCGGCCGTCGGGGGGCTGGTGGTCAATCGCGTCCCCGGCCGAGACGGCGTGATGAGCGCCGAGGATGTCGAGGCGGCGATCCGCGGCGACAACGTCCACTTTCCCAAGACCGGCTTGATCTGCGTCGAGAACACACACAACGTCGCCGGGGGCACCTGCTGGACCGTGGCGCAGATGGCCGCCGTGAAGGCGGTGGCCGATCGCCATGGGATCCCGGTGCACCTGGATGGGGCGCGCATCTTCAATGCGGCCGTCGCGCTCGGCGTTCCGGCGAAGGAGATCGCCGCCCAGGCCGATTCCGCGACGTTCTGCCTGTCCAAAGGGCTGAGCGCGCCGGTGGGGGCCGTCATCGTCGGCAGCAAGCAGTTCATCGAGGCGGCCAAGAAGAAGCGGAAGATGCTGGGCGGGACGCTCCGGCAGGGCGGGGTCATCGCCGCGGCGGGGCTGGTGGCCGTCCAGACGATGGTGAACCGGCTGGCGGAGGATCACGCCCACGCGAAGCACCTGGCAGCGAAGCTCGCAAAAATCCCCGGCGTCGCCGTGGACCTGACCAAGGTCCAGACGAACATCGTCCGGACCCAGGTCTCGGGCCTGGGCGTGCCGGCCGCCACGGTGATGGAGCGGCTGGCTCAGCACAACGTGTTCGTGCTGGCGCAGCAGAAGGACACCCTGCGCTGGCTGACCCACCGGCACGTGACGGCGGCGGACGTGGACGAGGCGGCGGCCGCCATGACGAAGGTGGCGGAGGCGCTGCGGAAGTAGGCGGCTGGCGGCGAGCGGAATGAAGCTGAGTGTGTCTCACACCGAAGAGCGAGGCGGAGATGACCGCACCCTCTCACGTGCCCCCCCGGGAGACGCTGCAGAAGATTGCCGAGAACATCGAGAAGGTGATGAAGGGGCAGTCCGCCTCGATCCGGAAGCTGCTGGCCGCCTTTGCCAGCGGAGGCCATGTCCTCCTGGAAGACTATCCCGGCACCGGCAAGACGACCCTGGCCAAGACCC
Organism: Methylomirabilia bacterium; assembly: GCA_041489335.1. Taxonomy (GTDB): domain Bacteria; phylum Methylomirabilota; class Methylomirabilia; order Methylomirabilales; family 2-02-FULL-66-22; genus 2-02-FULL-66-22. The sequence continues at coordinate 7,697 of JBGPQZ010000104.1, read as the reverse complement.
TCGCGCTTTCCGTCGGCGCCCGATTCACGCGCATCCAATTCACGCCCGACCTGCTGCCGTCGGATATCCTGGGTGTGTCCGTCTACGACCAGAAAGAGCAGGCCTTCCATTTCCACGCGGGGCCGATCTTCACAAACATTCTCCTGGCCGATGAGATCAATCGCGCCTCACCCCGGACCCAGTCCGCGCTGCTGGAGGCCATGGCCGAGAGCCAGGTCAGCATCGAGGGCAGCTCCCACCGCCTCGAGGAGCTCTTCTTCGTCGTCGCCACGCAGAATCCGGTGGAATTCCGCGGGACCTATCCCCTCCCCGAAGCTCAGATGGACCGCTTTGCGCTCCAGTTCGGCCTCGGGTATGTGGCGCCCGAGGAGGAGGTCGCCATCCTGTCGGCGCAAGAGAGGAGCCATCCGATCGATTCGATCGCCGCCTGTGTCTCGATGGACGACGTCTTGGCCCTCCGGCGCGCCGTCAAAGAGATCCGGACCAGCACGGAGCTGAAGCGCTACGCGGTGGATATCGTCCGGGAAACCCGGTCCGCAGCGGGGGCGCAGCTCGGGGCCAGCCCGCGGGCCTCCCTCGCCTTGATGAAAGCCGCGCAGGCCATCGCGCTCTTGGATGGCCGCGACTTCGTGGTTCCCGAGCACATCCAGGAACTCGCCGTTTCGACGATCGCGCATCGGATGGTCATCGATCCCCAGGCCCGATTCTCCGGGGCGACGGCGCGGACGATCGTCGAGGACATCGTGAAAAAGATTCCGGTGCCGGCGTAGTCACATGTTCAGGCGATTCCTGTTCCTGAGCTTCGGGTGTGTGTACACCGTCCAATCGCGCCTCAAGAGGCGATTCACGAAGGCCGGGCTCTTGGTCCTGGCCGGGCTGGGCGCGTCGGCTGTCCTGGGGCTGGATACCGATCTCACCCTGGCCTATCAGGTCTTCACCTTCCTGCTCGCCCTGCTGCTGATTTCCCTCGTGAGCAGCGCCTTCTTCCGGGCGAATCTCACGGTTCGTCGAATCCTGCCGCGGTACGGCAGCGTGGGCCAGCCGCTGCCCTATCGCCTGCAGCTTCGGAACACCGGCTCGAAGACCCTCCGCGGGCTGGTGCTGCTGGAGGATCTGGCCGAGACCCGCCCGTCCCTTGACGAGTTCCTCCACACCACCGTGCCCCGCGAGGAGATTCGCAACTGGTTCGACCGCACCCTGGGGTATCACCGCTGGTGCTGGCTCATTTCAAAGAGCGAGGCCGCCGTGGTCGGGGAGCCATCCGTGCCGGCCCTTCCCAAGAACGGCGAGGCGGAAGTCCGGCGCGAGCTCATCCCCGCACGCCGGGGACCGGTGCGGTTTCGCGGTGTCACGGCCGCCCGGCCGGACCCGTTCGGCCTCTTCAACGCCTTCGTCAGGGTTCCCCTCGCAGAGTCCGTCCTGATCCTTCCCAAGCGATACCCCTTGCCCCCGATCCCGCTCCCCGGGAGCCGAACCTACCAGCACGGGCGGGTGGCCATGGCGTCCTCGGTGGGGGACTCGGAGGAGTTCGTGTCCTTGCGGGATTACCGGCCGGGCGATCCGCTGCGCCGCATCCACTGGAAGAGCTGGGCCAGGACCGGGAAGCCCATCGTGAAGGAGTACCAGGAGGAGTTCTTCGTCCGTCACGCGCTGATCCTGGATACGTTCCTCCGGCCGGAGCACGGCGCGGTGTTCGAGGAGGCCGTCTCCGTGGCCACCTCCTTCGTCTGCACCCTCCAGACCCAGGAGTCCCTGCTGGACCTCTTGTTCGTGGGGCCGGAGGCGTACTGTGTGACGGCCGGCAGAGGGCTCGGCCAGACGGAGCAGCTGCTGGAAACCCTGGCCTCCGTTCAACCGTGCCGGGACAAGCCCTTCCGGGCGTTGAGCCAGTTGGTGATGGAGCGGTGCGCGTCGCTCAGCGGATGCGTCTGCATCCTCCTCGCCTGGGACGAAGACCGGCGAGACTTCGTCCGCTCCCTGAAGCGGCTCGGCGTGCCCACGGTCGTCTTCGTCATCGTCGACCCTTCCCGACCGCGCGATCTGACGCCTGATCCCGCAGAGGAGGGGGCAGCGTGGTTCCACCGACTTGCAGTCGGCAAGATTGCGGAGGGGTTGGCACCGCTATGAAGACACCGCCCCTGCTCCTCGGTGCGGCGCTGCTCTTCTGGGGGTGGCACACGGGGTTCCTCGTCGGCGCCGCGATCATCGCGCTTGCGCTCGAGGGGTCCCGCCTGGTCGCGTGGCGGTACGAGCTCTCCCGGGACGATCTGGCCCGCATCCGGAAGCTGTGCGCCCTCGTGCTGGTCGCCACGGTGGCGTACATCGCGGCGACGGTCGAGCCGATGCGCGCCGTGCTGGTCGTGTTCTCGCTGTATCCCTTGACCGTGCTGCCGTTCGTGGTCGCTCACGCCTACAGCCCGGCCGGCACGGTCGACGCGAACACCTTGTTCTTCGGGTCCTGGCGGGGGGTCGCGCTCGCCACGGGCAGGCCGCGCGCTCCTCTCGATCCCTCCTATCCGTATCTCGCCATCCTGATCCTGGCCGCCGCCGCGGCGAACGTCAGGGCCCCCTGGTTCTATGCAGGGCTCTGCCTGCTTTCGGCCTGGGCGCTCATGGCCGCCAGGCCCAAGCGATCCTCTTCCCTCCTGTGGATGGCCCTGCTGGTTGCTGCGTGCACCCTGGGCTACGTCGGGCACGTCGGGCTCCACGGCCTGCACGAAGCGCTCGTGGGTGGACTCTCGAAGTGGCTGGTGAGCGGCGGCGAGGTGGATCCGTCCCAGAGCTATACGGCGATTGGCCAGATCGGCAGCCTGAAGCTCTCGAACGAGATCGTGCTGCGGGTAGAGCCGGTGGCCGGGGGGAGGCCTCCCGCGCTTCTGCACGAGGCCAGCTACACGCGCTACGCCTCGTCCATCTGGTCGGCCGGCGATTCGGATTTTGACGCCGTCCAGCCCGCGCCGGATGGGACGACCTGGAGGCTTCGACAGGGGACGGGGCCAAGCCAGCTCCTGACCATATTCGCCCCCCTCAGGGGGGGCAGGGGAATCCTCCCGCTTCCATACGGCGCATCGCGGATCGAACAGTTGCCGGTCGGCGCCATGCAAAAGAATCGCCTGGGGGCGGTGAAGGTCAGCGGAGGTCCCGGGCTGGCGGCCTACCAGGCGCGGTTTGCTCCCGGCGCCTCGGAGGGGGGGCCACCGGATGACACCGATTTGAGCGTTCCCCGGAGGGACCTCCCCGTTCTCTCCCGGATCGTCGGGGAGTTGGGGCTCGCCTCCCAGTCACCCCGTCGAGCGCTCCTGACGGTGGCCGACTACTTCCAGCGGGGCTTCCGGTACTCGACCTTTCAGGGCGACCGACCGCTCGCCGCCTCGCCCCTGGAAGAGTTTCTCCTCCGGTCCCGGTCCGGGCACTGTGAGTACTTTGCCACCGCCACGGTGCTGCTCCTCAGGCAGGCGGGCATTCCGGCACGCTATGCGACCGGGTATTCCGTCCAGGAGTTCAGCCGGCTGGAGAACCGGTATGTCGTTCGCGCCCGGCACGCCCACGCCTGGACGCTGGTGTATGTGGATGGCGCCTGGCAGGCGCTTGACACCACCCCGGCCTCGTGGTTCGCCGGCGAGCAACAGACCGCGCCGTGGTGGGGACCGCTCCTCGATCTGTGGTCCTGGGCCGCGTTTCAGGTATCCCACTGGCGCTGGAGCCTGCGGGGAGCCGGCTTCCTGGGGTATATCGGCTGGCTGCTGATCCCGCTGGCCGTTCTCCTCGTGTGGAGATTCTCCTCTGCCAGGCGGGTCACCCGTCCAGGCAAGGGACGGCAGCAAACATCCAGCTTCCGGTCCTGGCCCGGGGAAGACTCCGAGTTCTATCTGCTCGAGAAGCGGCTGAGCGAATTGGGGCTCGGCAGACATCCCTGGGAGCCGCCCGGACGGTGGCTCCGGCGGCTTGACGCCGCGCGTCTTCTCCCGCTGGCGGCGGAGCCGCTCTCTGCGATCGTCTCGCTCCATTACCGCTATCGCTTCGACCCCGACGGGATCAGCCCGACGGAGCGAGAGGCCCTGAAATCCGGGGTCCGGTCCTGGCTGGAGCAAGACGCGGCGAGAGAATCCCGTCCGTGAAGCGGGCAGGGGAAGCAGAGGGGCGACACCATCACACCCGTGCGCCCCAGCGACCGGTACTCCATGGATGGCTCCCCCTCTACCGTGCGGAGATCCCGCCGTCGATGATCAGCTCGCTCCCCGTCATGTAGCTCGACTCGTCCGACGCGAGGTAGACGATCCCGTAGGCGATGTCCTCGGGCATGGCCAGGCGCCCGAGCGGGGTCAGGTCGAGGCGGTGCTGCCGGGCCTCGGGCTGGGCGTGGAGGTCCTTGGTCATTCCCGTCTCGACGAAGCCGGGGAACACGCCGTTGACCCGGATATTCTCCTTGGCGTACTGGACCGCGGCCATCTTGGTGAGACTGCGTGTGGCGCCCTTGCCCGCGGCGTAGGCGGTGGCCAGCAGGTCCCCGATCACGGTGTAGATCGAGATCACGTTCACGATGGAGCCGCCGCCGGACTTGCGCATCAGCGGGATGGCGTGCTTCATGCCGAAGAGGGGTCCCTTGGCGTTGACCGCGAAAGAGACGTCCATCGCCTCCTCGGTGGTGTGCTCCACGGGAGGGCGTATGAGGGCGCCGCCCCGGCCGGCGTTGTTCACCAGGATGTCGAGGCGGCCGTAGCGGGCGTCCACGGTTTTCATCGCCTCGATCCACTGCGCCTCCTGGCTGACGTCGAGGAGCTGGAACATCACGTCGCTGCCTCTTCCGGACAGCTCAGCCGCCAGGGCCTTCCCCTGAGCCTCGCTGATATCGGCGAGCATCAGGCCGCTCGCGTTCTCCTGCACAAACAGCCGGCAAGTGGCCGCGCCGATCCCGGACGCCCCCCCCGTGACAATCGCGACCTTCCCCGCGAGTCGTCCTGCCATCCCCTGTCTCCTCTTCTTGCTCCTGCTTCGCGTGTCTCGCTACATTCCTTACCGAGGCTGCGGCCGCTCCAAGAGAAAATGACCAATGACCAATGTCCAATGACGCGCCGTTGTCAATCTGCAATCTTCAATCTTCAATCCGCAATCGACTCACACCCCCTGGCGGTGCGTCCGCAGCTTCCGCTCGTGCGAGCAGTCCTGCTGGGGGTGGTAGCCTGGCAGCGGCGTCAGGTGCGTGTGGATCGCATCCAGGAGCCACGAAGGCTGCGGGAAGAACAGATTTTCCTGTTCGGCCGCCGGCGTGATCCAGTTCTTGGCGCCGACCGTGACGACTGGGGCGTCCAGGGACTCGAAGGCCAGCTCCTGGATGGTGGCGGCCAGCGTCTGGAGGTAGCTGCCCCGCTCGCAGGCGTCGGACGTGAGCAGGATCCGCCCGGTCTTCCGCACCGACTCGAGGACGGGGGCGTAGTCGAAGGGGACCAGGCTCCGGGCGTCCACGATCTCGGCGGAGAGGCCGAACTCCTGCTGGAGCCGGTCGGCCGCCTCGATCGCCCGATACAATGTCGCCCCGATCGTGAGGATGGTGAGATCCGTGCCGGCCCGCTTCACGTCGGGCACGCCGATGGGCAGGGTGTAGTACTCGGCCGGGACCTCTTTCTGGAAGACCTCGGTGACCCCGTAGAGGCGCTGGCTCTCGAAAAAGACGACCGGGTCGCTGCCGGAGAGGGCGGCGGCCATCAGGCCCTTGGCGTCGTAAGGGGTGGCGGGGAAGACCACCTTGAGGCCGGGGATGTGGGCCGTCATGGCGCTCCAGTCCTGCGAGTGTTGGGCCCCGTACTTGCTCCCCACGCTGATGCGCAGGACCACGGGCATCCGGAGGACGCCGGCGGACATGGCCTGCCACTTGGAGAGCTGGTTGAAGATCTCGTCGCCAGCCCGCCCCATGAAGTCGCAGTACATCAGCTCGACCAGGGGCCGCCCGCCCTCCATGGCGTAGCCGACCGCCGTGCCGACGATCGCCCCCTCGGAGATGGGAGCGTTGAAGAGCCGGTGGTAGGGCAGGCTCTCGGTGAGCCCACGGTAGACGGCGAAGGCCCCGTCCCAGTCGCGGTTCTCCTCGCCGTAGATGACGAGCCGCCCGTCGTGGTAGGCGTGGTGGATGATGGCCTCGAAGATGGCGTCGCGGAAGGAAACCGCCTTGCTCTCGGACAGCTTGGCGCCCGTCGCCGGGTCCAGGCCCGAACGCTGCTTCTTGGCGATCTGCTGGACGCGGGTGTTCTCCGCCAGGGGTTTGCGCACGGCGCCGGCCGGAATCCCCGGAAGTGTGGCCTCGGCGGCGTGGGAGAACATGACCTGGGCGATGCCGTCCCCGGTGAGGCGCGGGGAGATGCCGAGGTCGCTGGCCAGCCGGCAGGCCGACTCGACCTTCTCCCCGGCCAGGCGGACGCTGGCGTCCAACTCGGCCTCGGTGGCCGCCTGGGCTCGGAGGATCTGGGCCTTGAACTCCTGGATGGCGTCCGCCGCCTTCCAGAGCTCGAGCTCCTCCCGGGTGCGGTAGGAGTTGGCGTCGCTCGGCGAGTGACCACTCTGCCGATAGGTGAGGATGTCCAAAAGGACGGGCCCTTCGCCGTTTTCGATCACGGTCTTCTTGCGCCGAATCGCGTCCAGCACGGCCAGCGGGTTGTTCCCGTCCACGGTCTCGGCGTGGAAGTTCCAGCGGTTCAGGCCGGCGCCGAGGGTGGCGAGGCGCGTGAAGCCCATGGTCTCGCCGCGGGTCTGGCCGCCCATCCCGTAGAAGTTGTCCATGAAGGCGAAGATGACGGGGAGGCCACCCCGGTACTCCGGCTCCCACAGCGTCCAGTACTGGCCCATGGTGGCCATCTGCATCCCCTCCCAGACGGGGCCGCAGGCGGAGGAGGCGTCGCCGATGTTGGCGATGGTGATCCCCGGCCGCTGCTGGACCTTCTTGTAGAGGGCGGAGCCCACGGCGATGTCGCCGCTCCCCCCGACGATGGCGTTGTTGGGGTAGATCCCGAAGGGCGGGAAGAAGGCGTGCATGGAGCCGCCCAGGCCCCGGTTGAAGCCGGTGGCGCGGGCGAAGATCTCGGCGAGGAGGCCGTAGAGCAGGTAGTTGAGGGCGAGGTCCTTCGTGTCGCGGGCCGCCTCTTTCTCGACGACCTTCAGCGTGTCCCCGCCAAGGTACCCGGTCATGATGCGGGTGAGGTCCGCCTCGGGGAGCTGGCGGATGGCCGCGAGGCCCTTGGCCAGGATCTCCCCGTGGCTCCGGTGGCTGCCGAAGATGTGGTCGTCGACGCCGAGCAGATAGGCCTCGCCGACCGCCGCGGCCTCCTGGCCGATGGACAGGTGCGCCGGGCCCTGGTGGGCGTAGGCGATGCCGCGATACTTCCCCAGCCGCTTGATCTCGTCGAGCATGGTCTCGAACTCACGGATGAGGACCATGTCCCGGAAGATCTGGCGGGCGTCCTCCGCCGTGAGGGCCCCGGCGCGCAGCTCGTCGGCCAGGGTTCGGTTGTACTGGTTGACCGGGATGGTCCCGAGGTCGATGGTTTCGGCCCGGCGAACTTCCTCGGGGGTGATCACAAGCTGTTTCACCATGGCATTCGCACTCCCTACGCGGACAGATACTATCAGACCGGGCCTCATGGGTGCCCAATCGCCCGGTTGCCCGGTTGCCTAGCCGCCCTTTCCGGTCCGGCGAGCCGCGATCTGCT
>JBGPQZ010000103.1:0-9748 GCA_041489335.1 Methylomirabilia bacterium | reverse complement strand
GGGTCTGGGTGTCACGGTCGAAGAGGCGCGGCTGCCGCGGATTCCGCATGCGGGCCCGGCAGTGTTCGCCATCATCTCGGCCGAGTCCATGGCCTACCACGAGCCGTACCTGCGGACGCGCGCCTCGGAGTACGGGCCGGATGTCCGAGCGCGCCTCAGCACCGGCCAGTTCGTCCTGGCCAGCCAGTACCTGAAGGCCCAGCGGGCCCGCCAGGTCCTGCGCGCCGACGTGGACGGCCTCCTCGCGCGCTTCGATGGCCTCCTGCTTCCCGCCACGCCGATCCCCGCGCCCCGCGTCACCGACCGGGAGGCAACGGTGGACGGGGTGACGGAGGACGTGCGGGGCTGGCTCACCCGCTGTACCCGCCCGATCAACCTCGTCGGCCATCCGGCCCTTGCCGTGCCGTGCGGCCTCACCGCGGGCGGCCTGCCCATCGGCCTGCAGCTCGTCGGGCGCTGGTTCGACGAGGCGACCGTCCTCGCCCTGGGGCACGCCTACGAGGCCGTGAGCCCGATGCGGGGGCGGCGCCCCCCCGCCCTGGAGGGGTGAGCGGGAGATCGAAGATGCCGAAAGCCGCTCCTCATCCCGGCGAGTCAGAGGGGGCCGAGGCTCCGTCCGCTGCCGATGCCCCGGTGATCCTGCCCATCGAGGACGCGCTGGACCTGCACGCCTTCGCCCCGCGGGACATCCCCGATGTGGTCCGGGAGTACGTGGAGGCGTGCGCCCGGCGCGGCTTCCGGGAGGTCCGCCTGATCCACGGCCGCGGCACGGGGACCCAGCGAAGGATCGTCCAGGCCCTCCTCCCGCGCCTCCCCCTGGTCGAGCACTTCGCCGATGCCTCGCCCGAGCGGGGCGGGTGGGGCGCCACCATCGTCCAGCTGCGCCCGCCCTCCTGATGCAGGATCTTCAACCGCCAATCCGCCTTCGGCGGACAAGCACGCCAAGGAGCGGTTAGTTCTTTCGTCGGGTTCCGGCCTTCAGCGTCCCGCGATCGGCAGGGCGGGATCCGCGGCCAGGTGCCGGGCGATCTGCCCCAGCGCCTGCGTCACCTCGTAGCGGAAGACGCTCGCCTGGCCTACCGCCAGGAACGCCAGGCTATACGAGGCGGGTCGGGGCAGGCCCTCCACGGGCTGTCCCGGGCCGTAGCTCACCACCCGCTCGTAGCGGAGGCGCCCGTCGCGTGCCTCCACGATCCGCGCGCGGACCTGGAGGAAGACGCCGAAGGTCTCCGGCTCCGCGCCGACCGCCAGGCCGAGCGCCTCGACCCGGACGTCCAACCACCCATCCAGTTCTTGCCGCCGCGCCTCGACCAGCGGATCGCCCCCGAAGGTCTCCGGGCTCTGCGCCTCGCGGACGGGGACGAGGACCACGGCCCGCCCCGTGCGCACCTGCAGCGCCTCCGCCATAGAGGTCTGCAGGAGGCGGTTCGCCCGCAGGCCCGTGGTGGCCTCGAGGATGGCCGCCCGGTCGGGCGGGGCGATCCGGTACTGTGAGGGGTCCTGGCTGATCTCACCCGCGGCCCCCAGGATGGTCGAGCCCACGACCACGCCGACGGCCGCCGGCCAGAAGAGGAGGATCACCGGCGCACCCATGATAATGCCGACACCCGTCGTGAAGCCAGTCGCGGTGCCGCTGCCGGCCGACCGTCCGGGATCGCGGGTCACCCAGGCCGCCTGCCGGGTCGGGTCGTCGCCGGGGAGGAGAACCCCGAGGCGGTCGAGCGTCGGACCCGGAGACGTCATGGTGGCCTCCGGGGCCGGACCGGCCTGTCCCGCGCGAAACACCGGGGTGCCTTCCGAGTCCCGCGATGGTGTCGGACCCGCGCAGGCCACCCCCAGGATGGCCAGCAGCAGGACGCTGCAGGCGGCACGCGTGAACTGCGCCGATCGTCCCCGGGCGCGAGTGCAGTGACGCATGGTCAGCATTGGGCGAGCCGGACGGTCTGAAGGGAATGCCGACACACGGAACCCGCTCGGGCGTCCAGGGCGGACCCGTCAGGACGTCCCCGGGATCCGGAATGCGCCGAACGATAACATGTGCCCTGGGCGCTGACAACGGGCTTTCTGATTGGCGGCGGGCGCTCGGCCGTCAGCGCGCGTCTGCGGCTCGCGCTCCATGCCAACGGCCGAGACGGATGGCTCATGCCGTGCGCGGGAGCCCGAGGTACTCGCGCAGCACCTGGGTGGTGCTCAGGAATGCGAGCTGATCCCAGGGGATCTGCGCGGGTGGAAACGTTCGGATTTCGAGGCTCTCGTCGTCCATCTGGAGCGACCCGCCCGTCACCTCGCCGGCGAACACGATCAAGATGACGGCGTTGCCCGGGTACGAGTACGCCCCCAGCAGGTGCCTCAGCCGCACGTCCAGGCCGGATTCCTCCTTGACCTCGCGAACGGCGGCCGCCTCCAGCGTCTCGCCCCGATCCACGTAGCCCCCCGGGAAGACCCATTTGCCGTAGCTCGGCTCGATGGCGCGCCGCACCAGGAGGATGCCTCCGTTCACCGAGAACACGACACCCGTGGCCACCTTGGGGTCGAGGTAGAACACGAAGGCACACTCCCGGCACACCAGACGGGGCGAGTCGCCGGCCTTCAGGCTGCGGAGATCGAGCGGGGATCCGCACTGCGGGCAGAACCGATACGGAGGCGCGCTCACTCCGCCTCCTCTTGGGGCGCCCAGTAGTGTCCGAACTCGTCCAGGAAGGTCAGGGTCCCGAGGCCCTGCATCCGATCCAGGAAGACGGTCGCGATCAGGTGATCGCACTCGTGCTGGATGACGCGCGCAAAGAAGTTGCTGGCCGTGAACCGCAGCCGCTTGCCCCGCCGGTCGTAGGCCTGGACCTCGATCTCGGTGTGCCGGAACACCTTGCCGCGCAGGTCCGGAATGCTCAGGCAGCCCTCCCATTCCTCTTCCGTCTTGTCGCGCACGGGGACGATCGTCGGGTTGATCAGGACGGTGGGGGAGGACGGCACGGCCACCGAGGGGCGGGCGTCCTCTTCGGCGTCGATGGCGACGATGGCGAGCGACCGGTGCACCTGGGGCGCGGCCAGGCCGATCCCGCGGTACTCGTCCATGGTCTCGATCATGTCGTCGATCAGCCGCTGGATGTCCGGCGCCTGGGTGTTCTTCACCGGCTCGGCCGGGATACGCAGGATGGGATTCCCCAGACGAGCGATCTTGAGAATGGCCATGGCGGAGCCTTTCGTCTCCTCGGAAGCTCAAGGCCAGGCCGTGGGACAGGGGGTCTGCCGTCCGGCGGCCCAGGCAAGACACGACGACGGGGTATCTTATCATGCCAGCCGCGGGGCTGCCAGTCGGCCGCGCCGGCTTGCATTGACAGCCGACTCTTGCCGGACCTACAATTCAGCCGCGTGGATTCAGCCCGCCGGGAGGGTGGTGTCCGCCAGAAGGGAGGGACGCGATGCGGAACCTCAGGGCCAACCTGTTGGAGCTGATTTGGCGGACCTCGGCCGAGCTGCCGGACGATGTGTTCCGGGTGGTCGACCGCGGAGGCGCCGAGGAGCAGGCCGGGACCGCCGGCAAGTACGCCATGGACATCATCACGAAGAATATCGACCTGGCGAAGCGCAAGTCCCAGCCACTCTGCCAGGACACCGGGAGCATTCTCTTCTTCGTCAAGGCCCCCGTGGGATTCGACCAGATGGCCTTCGAGGCGGCCGCCAAGGCGGCGGTGGCCGAGGCCACCGCCAAGGGATACCTGCGGCAGAACTCGGTGGACTCCGTGACCGGGAAGAACAGCGGCAACAACCTGGGCCCCGGGAGCCCCAGCCTCCACTTCCACCAGCATCGCGGCACACGGCTGGAGGTGCGCCTGATCCTGAAGGGGGGCGGGTGCGAGAACGTGGGGGCGCAGTATTCGCTCCCCGACACCCGCCTCGGCGCGAATCGCGATCTGGACGGCGTCCGCAAGGCCATCCTGGATGCCGTCGTCCAGGCCCAGGGGAGGGGCTGCAGCCCGGGGATCCTGGGGGTGTGCCTCGGGGGCGATCGGGCGACGGGGTATCTCTTTTCGAAGGAGCAGTTGCTCCGGACGCTGCAGGACGTCAACCCCGATCCGGCGCTGGCGGCCCTGGAGCAGGAGATCGTGGCGAGCGCCAACCGGCTGGGCATCGGCCCGATGGGCTTCGGCGGGAAGACGACGCTGCTCGGCTGCAAGATCGGCGTCCTGAACCGCCTGCCCGCCAGCTTCTTCGTGTCCATCTCGTACATGTGCTGGGCGTACCGGCGGCAGGGATTTCTGCTCGCCGATCCCGGCAAGATCGTGAAGTGGCTCTACTAGGCGAGCGGCGAGCGGCTGGTGGCTAAAGGCTAACGGCTGCTTCTTGGAGGGCGCACATGATCCAGCTCATCGAGCCGTACACCGAGGAGAAGGTGCGGGCCTTGCAGATGGGGGACATAGTCCACGTCTCGGGAATGGTGTACACGGGGCGGGACGCGGTCCACAAGTTCCTGCACGAGGGGGGAACCCCCCCCGTGGACCTCACGAACCAGATCATCTATCACTGCGGACCGGTGGTGATCAAAGAGAAGCGGAAGTGGGTGGTGAAGGCGGCCGGCCCCACGACCTCCATTCGCGAGGAGCCGTACCAGGCTCACCTCATCGAGCGGTTCGGGCTGCGAGCGGTCATCGGCAAGGGCGGGATGGGACCGAAGACGCTGGAGGCCTGCGCCAAGTTCGGCTGCGTGTACCTGCACGCCATCGGCGGGGCGGCCCAGGTCCTGGCCGAGTGCGTGACCGAGGTCCCAGGCGTCTACCTGGAGGAGTTCGGGAGCCCCGAGGCCATCTGGGCCTTCCGCGTGAAGGAGTTCCCCGCCGTGGTCACCATGGACGCCCACGGCAATAGCCTCCACGCGGTCGTCTTGGAGCAGTCGAAGGAACAGTTGAAGCAGCTCATCTGAGGTGCGATCCTTATCGGTGAGAGCGATCGACGGGGGGCGAGATCTTCGCCCCCTTTCTCGTCGCCGGAGGAGGGACGAGCCATGGAATACACACTCGCGCACCGGACGGCGACGCAGGTCTCGGCCGGCAGGTTCTATCCCCTGGGTGCGACCCTCACGCCGGAAGGGGTGAACTTCACCCTCTACTCCCAGCATGCCGGCGAAGTCTTCCTGCTCCTCTTCGAGGCGTCGGACGACGAGCCGACCGACATCATCCGGCTCGAGAACCGGACGCGGTATGTCTGGCACACCTTCGTGCATGGGCTCACGGCCGGGCAGCGCTATGGGTTCCGGGTGCGCGGCGAGTGGAATCCGGCGCGCGGGCTGCGGTTCAACGAACACAAGCTGCTGATCGACCCGTATGCCAAGGCCCTCACCGGGAAATTTCGGAACCTCGACAACTTGCTCCTCGCCTACGACCCCCAGTCGCCCGACCGGGACCTCTCCCGGGACGCGCGGGACAACGCGGGCATCGTCCCGAAGTCCATCGTCGTGGACGATCGCTTCGACTGGCGGGACGATGCGCCGCCCTCGATTCCCCTCGAGCGGCTGATCATCTACGAGACCCACGTGAAGGGTTTCACGGCGCATCCCTCCTCGGGGGCTGCGAACCGCGGGACCTACCTCGGCTTCATCGAGAAGATCCCCCACCTCACGGCGCTGGGGATCAATGCCGTCGAGCTCCTCCCGGTCCACGAGTCCTACGTGGAGGACTTCCTCACGGCCAGAGGCCTCACGAACTACTGGGGGTACAACACCATCGGCTTCTTCGCGCCGGAGTCCGCGTACGGCACCGGACGATTTCCCGGGTGCCAGGTGGCCGAATTCAAGACGCTGGTGCGCGAGCTGCACCAGGCGGGGATCGAGGTCATCCTGGATGTGGTCTACAACCACACCGGCGAGGGGAACGAACTGGGGCCCACCCTCGCCTTCAAGGGGATCGACAACCCGACCTACTACTGCCTCACCGGGGGACCCGGCGAACCGGGCCGCTACTACCTGAACTACACGGGCTGCGGCAACAGCCTGAACCTCGCCCAGCCGCACGTCATCCGGCTGGTGATGGATTCCCTGCGCTACTGGGTCGAGGTGATGCACGTGGACGGCTTCCGATTCGACCTGGCCTCGGTCCTGGGCCGCGAGCAGGGGATGTTCGAGAAGTCCGCCTCCTTCTTCGACGCGATCTCGCAGGACCCCGTCCTCAACCGCGTGAAGCTGATCGCCGAGCCGTGGGACCTGGGGACCTACCAGGTCGGCAACTTCCCCGTGGACTGGTCCGAATGGAATGGCCGGTTCCGCGACACCGTGCGCAGGTTCGGCAAGGGCGACGGCGGACAGGTCCAGGAGCTCGGCTGGCGGCTGACGGGCTCCGCCGATCTGTACGGCGACGACGGCCGGTCCGCGTACAACAGCGTCAATTTCATCACGTGCCACGACGGGTTCACCCTCCGGGATCTCGTCTCGTACAACGACAAGCACAACGAGGCGAACCTGGAGGAGAACCGGGACGGGGCCAGCGACAACGACTCCTGGAACTGCGGGGCGGAGGGGGAGACCCAGGATCCCGACGTCCGGAGGCTGCGGAGGCAACAGGTCAAGAACTTCGCGTGCAGCCTGTTCTTCGCCGCGGGCACGCCGATGATCCTGGGGGGTGACGAGTTCTTCCGGACCCAGCACGGGAACAACAACGCCTACTGCCAGGACAACGAGATCGGCTGGCTCGACTGGGACGAGGCGGAGCGGAGCCGGGACATCCTGAGGTTCTTCCAGAAGACGATCGCGCTCACCCGGCGGTACCCCGTCCTGCAGTGCCGGAAGTTCTTCACCGGCCGCGATCAGAACAGGAACGGCTCCCCGGACCTCCGATGGTACGGAACGAACCTGGACGAGCCGGCCTGGCACGATCCCGAACTGCGCACCCTCTGCTACCTTCTGGACGGCAGCGAGGCGCCGTGCGACACCGGGGACTACGTGCTCTTCCTCGTCTTCAATGCCGACCACCGTCTCCAGTACGTCCAGATTCCCGCCCCGCCGGCCGGGAAAACCTGGTATCGCGTCATGGACACCGGCCTGGAGGCGGAAGAGGACATCCTCGACGAGGGGCAAGAGATCTCGATCGATCCCCCCGGCCACTACCTGGCCAACCCGCGCAGCACCGTCCTCCTGGTGGGGAAGTGATCCAGCCCTGCGGGCGCCGATTGCGTGCTTGGCGGTTCCAGTGCCACGGGTGGAATCAGTGCGGGTGCGGGTCGAGGATGTTCCGGAGGCCGTCGTCCAGGAGGTGGACGCGGGGGTAGCGAGGAAAGCCCGGATGCATTGCCAGGCCTCGACTTCCCGCGGGCATGCGTTTTTACTTGCAATGACCGGACCGTTTCATATATGTATCCGCCCTATCCCGACGAACGCAGGAGGTGCAGGCCGCCGGCGATGAATTCGTTCCAGGACTTCATACAGTTCGCTTTTTCGGGGCTGACCAGCGGAGCCATCTACGCCATGGTGGCCATCGGGTTCGGCGTCGTCCACAACACCATGGGGATCGTCAATTTCACCCAGGTGGACTTCGTCTCCCTGGGCGGGATGCTCCTCTTCGGCGCGCTGGTCGGCGCCAACCTGCCGATGGCGGCAGGCCTCGTGGTGGCCGTGGCGGGGGTCGCCTTCACGGCGGCGATGGTGGAGGTCCTGGGGCTGCGACCGTCACGCTCCCGGAACCCCCTCGTCCTCATTTTCCTCACCATCGGCCTGTCCATCGTCCTGCGCGGCATCATGCAGAAGGTCTGGGGGAAGAACTCCCTGGCCGTGCCACCGCTTCTCGGGGAGACGCCGCTCAGGTTCCTGGGGGCCAGCATCCTGCCCCAGGCCGTCTGGATCCTCCTATTCACCGCGCTGGCCATTGCACTCTTGGTGCTCTTCTTCCGGAAGACCACCACGGGGCTGGCCATGCGGGGCGTCGCTTCGAACCCCACCGCGGCCGCCGTGGTGGGCCTCACGGTCCGGCGTCTCCGCACCTTGAGCTTTGCCCTGGCCGGCCTGCTGGGGGGCCTGGCCGGGGTCCTGGTCACGCCCATCACGACCCTGCGCTACGACGTCGGCGTACTCGTCGGCCTCAAGGGCTTCGCCGCGGCCATCCTCGGCGGGTTCGGCTCCTTCCCGGGGGCGATCGTGGGGGGCATCACGCTGGGCCTCCTCGAGTCGTTCGGGGCGGCGTACGTGAGCAGCGCCTGGAAGGACGGCATCGCCTTCCTCGTGCTCCTGCTCATGCTCTTCGTCAGGCCGCACGGCCTGCTGGGAAAGGCGGTGGGATCGTGACCCGGCGGGTGCTCATGGGAAACGAGGCCATCGGCCGGGGGATCGTGGAGTGCGGCTGCTCCGTCGCCACCTCCTATCCCGGGACGCCCGCCTCGGAGATCCTGGAGTCGGTGGCGACCTTCGCGCGCGAGGCGGGGCACCGGATGCACGTCGAGTGGTCGGTGAACGAGAAGGTCGCCTACGAGGTAGCCCTGGCCGCGAGCTACACGGGCAATCGCGCGGCCGTGTCCATGAAGCAGGTGGGGCTGAACGTGGCCTCGGACCCGTTCATGCGCTCGGCCTACCTGGGCGTCAAGGGGGGATTCCTCCTCGTCTCGGCCGACGACCCGGGTCCCCATAGTTCCCAGACCGAGCAGGACAGCCGGTTCTACGCCATGTTTGCCAAGGTCCCGGTGCTCGACCCGTCCAGCCCCCGCGAGGCCAAGGAGATGGTCGGGTTGGCCTTCGCGCTGTCGGAGGCGTACGAGATCCCGGTGATGCTCCGGCCGACGACGCGGGTCTGTCACGCCCGGCAGGCCGTCCCGCTCCTCACGCCAGAGCGGGAAGTCCGCCCGGCCCGCTTCGACAAGGACCCGAAGCGTTGGTGCGCCACGCCACGGTTCGTGACGGACCTCCACCGGGGGCTCAGCGACAAGCTCGGGCGCCTGCGCGCCGACCCGCGACTCGCCCCCGCGTTCTTCCCCGGGGACGGCACGGTTCCGCGGAGCTGCATTATCGCCTCGGGGGTGGCCTTCGCCCACACCTGGGACGTCCTGGATGAGATGGGGCTCTCCGGGAAGGTGGACCGCTACCAGGTGAAGGCGCCGTATCCCCTCCCCACGGACTTCATCGAGAGGATCGGTTCCGCCTACGAGCGGGTTCTCGTCGTCGAGGAAACGTATCCCGTGATCGAGATGCAGCTCGCCAATCGGATGGTCAGCGGGAGGGGGTCGAGGCTCGTCCCCAACGAGGGGGAGCTCACGCCCGAGGTCATCCGGGGGGTCCTCGTGGAGTTCCTCGGCCTCGAGCCGGCACCCGTTCACACGGCCTCGATGCCGGCCGGGGCCCGCCCGACGCTGTGCGCCGGCTGCGGGCACCGCGCGGCCTACTACGCCATCAGCCAGACCTTCCCCCGGGGGATCTTCCCGGGAGACATCGGCTGCTACACGCTGGGCGTGAATCTGGGGGCGGTGGACACCTGCCACTGCATGGGAGCCAGCATCGGTCAGGCGGCGGGCTTCTATCACGCCTACGCCCAGGACGGGCAGGCGTTCCCCAGCATCGTGGCCACCATCGGGGACTCGACCTTCTTCCATTCCGGCATCCCGGCCCTGGTGAACGCGGTCAATCAGCGGGCCCGGTTCCTCGTCGTCATCCTCGACAACGGGACCACGGCCATGACCGGGCACCAGCCCACCCCAGGGCTCGGCCGCACCGCCTCAGGGGAGCAGGGCCGGCCCGTCTTCATCCGCGACCTGGTCCGGGCCTCGGGCGTTGCCTTCCTCC